>NZ_JAKUDW010000125.1:0-14888 GCF_022662595.1 Bacillus cereus group sp. BfR-BA-01524
ATATAATTTCATTCATCGTGAACTACGCACGATTCACCGTGCATCATAGTCAATTTCTTTCAACTGACATCGTTTAGTAAAGAATGTTTTATATCCGAGCTGTAAGAAGATGATGACAGCGAAAGCGGTACTTCCTGAAATACCGAGTATGATGGCGATTTGATATTGAATGGCTGTGAATGGTGATACACCGGATAATATTTGACCAGTCATCATGCCTGGTAAGCTTATAATTCCCATTCCGACCATAGAATTAATTGTTGGTAAAATAGCAGAGTCAAAAGCGTCTCGAATGAGCGGAGCAGCAGCTTCTTTCGGTGTTGCTCCGAGCATAAGTGCACCTTCAATTTGACCTCTTTGCGACTTCATATTGTTTAAGAACGTATTTGCGCCGAGAGAAACACCAGTCATGGCATTCCCAACTAACATTCCTGTAATAGGGACGATATATTGCGGAGCATACCAAGGGTCATGACCGATAATAACGAAGATAAATAGTAGAAGTGGCCCAATTGATCCGGCGACCATGGAAAGGGCGGCTACTCGTTTTAATTCTTTAGACATCGGGATGTTAACTCGTTTATAAATATTAAAAATTGCAAAGGTAGTAATAGAAGTAATAAGAGCAATTGTATAAAATGGATTACTGTTTTCAAATACGTATGTAAGGACATATGCAACAAGTACGAGCTGAATGGTCATACGGAATGTTGCAATCGTAATTTGTTTCTCACGAGGTATTCCTTTGAATTTTACGAGTCCAATTAAAATAAGAATGAAAATATAGGCAGCGGCAAGTTGCCAAATTTGGAGTTCAATAACGCCCTTCAACTGAGAGCACTTCCTTTCTAGTTGCACCCTTTGTTTTGCTAATTTCAATAATATCGTCTGCAATTTCTTCTGGAAGTTGTTGCGAGTGCGTGATGAAAATAACTGTTTTTTTCTTTTTTCGTGCTAGTTCAGTAAATTGTTTCATAACGCGGCGTTCTGTATCACTGTCTAGTGCTGAAGTGGGTTCATCTAATAAATAAACAGGCGGATCCATAAGTACAATACGAGCAAAGGCAAGTCTTTGTTTTTCACCGCCGGATAATGAGGAGGCGCTATCTTCTAATTGCTTGTCTAAGCTAACGGTTTGTAACGCACTCCGCAGGGCATCATCATTTGGAAATGATTTTTCAGAAAGACGAAGTCCCATTAATAGGTTGTCTTTAACGGTTCCATCAAAAATAGGTGGAGTTTGCCCAAGCATAACTACGTCACGACGTAATTGAATAGGCGGATAATCAGAAATTAATTTTCCGTTATATTCAATTGTGCCGGATGTTGGAGATTGTAAATCGTTTAACATGCGAAGCAACGTGCTTTTTCCGCTTCCGCTTTCACCGATAATGCAAGTAATCTTTTCTTTTTGAATCTGTAAATAAGGAATGTGTAGTATATCTTTATATATAACGTCTTTTAATATAAACATAAATCGCTCCTTTCTGATTCTAGTTATATCGTATCAAAAAAAGAGGGAGAAATGGTTATAACGAACAACGTTTTTTCTTCGTTTTAAGTTTTATTAGTAAGTTAAGTAAACGATCTAATTCTTGGCTGAAAGAAATCACTTTATCATGAGTGAATCCGTATCGTTCAACGAGATAGATTAACTCTTTTTTTTTCGCTTCTATTCGATTGTTTAGTTTCGATAAGTTCATAAGTGGAATGTAATGCCTCCTATAAAAGTATTTATCACATAAAAAATAAGACCGAATGAATTCGGTCTTAAAGGAAATAATAAAACAACTTA
Organism: Bacillus cereus group sp. BfR-BA-01524; assembly: GCF_022662595.1. NCBI lineage: Bacteria > Bacillati > Bacillota > Bacilli > Caryophanales > Bacillaceae > Bacillus > Bacillus cereus group sp. BfR-BA-01524. Next base: position 1,796 of record NZ_JAKUDW010000125.1, read on the forward strand.
CAAATAGCATACACTATTCATCGGTAGTTTTTAATATTAAAATGAAAAATAAATCATTATACATATTGAGAAAGATGTGTCTGATAATTTTTAAAAACTGATGCAAAGAAGCTGCCTACATAGTAGACAGCCTGTAAAGTATTAACCCTTATGATATTTGTACATCCAAAGAAGACCGGATTTTAATAATCTTGGTACACGTCCCATTAATGGTTGATTTGCGAGTAAACCGAATCCATGCTTTTTACCAAGAGATCCTAGAACACCTTTTAATTTAATAACAGGTAGTTCATCAGGGAGTGGTTCATTATTCCAACGTTTTAATAATATTTGGACAATTTGTTCTCCTTGACCTTCAGCAAGTTGGGCAGATGGTGCATGTGGAAGTGCTGCGCAATCTCCTACAACGTAAACGTGCTCATTGTTTGGAATATTATGATATTTAGTTAAGACAACCCGTCCGCTACCATCTTGTTCAACTGGAAGGTTTCGAACAACTTCATTTGCTTGAATACCAGCTGTCCAGACGATTGCATCACATTCAAGTGGTTCATCGTGGTTATACACAATATTTGGTTCCACTTTTGTAATGTTAGAGTTTCTTATAATATTAACTTTATGTTTTACGAACCATTCTTCTACGTATCTACTTAATTTCTCTGGATACGGGAATAAAATTCTATCTTTTCGATCAAATAAATAGATTTTTAAATCAGAACGACTTTCGCGAAGTTCACTTGCTACTTCAACGCCGCTTAAGCCGGCGCCAACAACCGCTACAGTTGCGTTTGGTTCTAGACTATTTAATTGTTCATATGTTTTACGTGTTTGTTCAATCGATTGTAGGCTATGTGTATATTCCTTCGCCCCAGGAACGTTATGATATTTATCTTCACAGCCAAGCCCGATAATTAAATCATCATATTGGATCGCTTCGCCGCCATCGAGATGAACCGCTTTTTCTTCGAGATCAATATTTGTTATTGTGCCGTATTGAATATTGAGGCGTGGGTGCTCAGGAAACGGTATACGAATATGCGCTTCTGAAATAGTACCCGCAACTAATGCATAATATTCAGTTTTGAAACAATGATATGGTACTTTGTCGATTAATGTCACTTGTACATCATCCGGAAGTTGGTTGCTTGGAAGTAGCCGTTGCAGAATTCTCATTCCACCGTAGCCGCCACCTAGTATTACGAGGTGTTTCATGATGGATTACCCCTTTTCTGTTGAAATATCCCCTAATCATAAAATTTTATATTAATAAAATATTTTGACTTTACTCAATCAAATTATATCGAATTTGTGAACAAATAACAATGCATGAATGAATACTCTGTTGTACAATAAGAAGAAAAGTAAAGTAAACTGTTTTGCCTTTTTAGTTACTATTTCATTGCAAGTAGCATGTTATATAAAATAAAACCATCTACTTTGAAGTGAAATAGTGAAGTAACTAAATAGTTTAGGATGTATAACGAAAACAACAAGAGACAGCTTAGTTTTCTTCTTATAGATGAAGTCAGAAGGTAATTTGTTTTGTAGTACAGGGGGGAGAATTTTGATTAAACCATTAATTGAATTTTGTGTAGGTAACCTTGCAAGTGGTTCACAAGCAGCGTTAGAGAAATTAGAAAAAGATCCGAATTTAGATGTAATGGAATATGGTTGTTTAGGATATTGTGGTATTTGTTTTGAAGGACCATTTGCACTTGTGAATGGTGAAGTTGTACAAGGTGCGACAGTAGAAGAGCTTGTAAATAATGTATATGATTATTTGGATGAAAATCCAATGTTTTAAGGTGTTGCGAATGAGCAACGCCTTTTTCATTTTATTTTAGATAAAACGTTATTTTGGAGGGTAGTTTAATACTATAGATAAATAAAAAAAGGCCCTTTTTAGAAGGGCTTTTTTCTTACACAATGTGTGTAAGAGTGGCTCATCGCCAAACGTTGTCAAATATGAGAAACGGGGGACATTCATATTGTGTTCTAAAAGCATGCATTCTATACTTAAAATAACAAATTATTTTTGGAGTGAATACAAATGAGCCAATTTTCTTTTACAAAAATGCATGGTCTTGGCAATAGTTATATATATGTAAATATGTTTGAAGAGCAAATTCCTGAAGAAGATTTAGCTCTTGTGGCGGAAAAGGTTTCAAATATTAATACTGGTATTGGAGCAGACGGAATGATTTTAATTTGTCCGTCTGATGTAGCTCCGGTGAAAATGCGTATGTTTAATAATGACGGATCAGAAGGAAAGAGCTGTGGTAATGGTTTGCGCTGCGTAGCGAAATATGCGTATGAGCATAAACTAGTAGAAGAAACAGTTTTCACAATTGAAACGTTAGCTGGTATTGTAACGGCTGAAGTAACAGTAGAAGATGGTGTCGTGAAATTAGCGAAAATCGATATGGGAGCACCGCGTCTAACACGTGCAGAAATACCGATGCTCGGTGAAGGTGAAACACCATTTATTCGTGAAAACTTCTTATACAATAATCATCGTTATGCATTTACGGCTGTTTCAATGGGGAACCCGCACGCGGTTATTTTTGTTGAGGATGTAGAGAAAGCACCTCTTACAACACTTGGTCCAGTTCTTGAGACACATGAAATGTTCCCAGAGCGAGTGAATGTTGAATTTATCGAGATTTTAAACGATGAAGAAATGAATTTCCGTGTTTGGGAACGTGGTTCTGGTGTAACGCAAGCTTGCGGAACAGGGGCATGCGCTGCAGTTGTAGCTGCTATTTTGAATGGCAAGATGGAACGTGGTAAAGAAATTACCGTTCATTTAGCTGGCGGCGATTTAATGATTGCTTGGACAGAAGAAGGAAACGTGTTAATGAAAGGACCTGCGGAAGTAATTTGCCGCGGAGTGTATGAGTACAAGATAGAAGCGTAAAGATGTATAATAGAATGAGAACAGAAAGGATGTGTATTTCATGATTGAAGTAACAGAACAAGCAGCTTTTCAAATTAAAGATATGTTAAAAGATGCTGAAGATGGAGAGAAGTACGTGCGCCTTGCTGTACATGGCGGCGGATGTACTGGCCTTTCTTACGGCTTAGGATTTGAAGTAGAACCAAAAGAAGACGACACAGTTCTTGAGTTTTTCGGTGTTGAATTTGTTATCGATACAGAAAGTGCTCCAATTGTTAAAGGAGTAAAAATTGATTATAAACAATCTATGCTTGGTGGCGGATTCACAATCGACAATCCAAATGCAATCGCATCATGCGGATGCGGATCATCTTTCCGTACAGCTACGAATGCTGGTAAGCCAGAAGAGTGCTAAGGTTTTAGCCGAAATAGAAAAAGGCCTTTTTAACGATGGATGAAATCGTTAAAAAGGTCTTTTTTTTGTCGTAAAAGTGCGATTAGTACGGGCTAATTAAAGTTTCACTTTATCTTTGCATAGATGCAAGTATCAGTTAGTTGTTTGCCGTCAGCTGAAAAATCTTCATTACGTAATATCCCTTCAAGTTCAAAGTCTAGTTTTTCAGGAATCGCACGACTTTTCGTGTTATTACGTTCACATCGTATTTCAATCCTTCTAAATTTGAATAACTGAAATCCAAGGTTTATTAACGCATTTACTACTTCTGTCATATATCCATTGCCACTAAATTGCGTGCTAATCCAGTATCCAATTTCACATTTAGAAACCTTCCAATCAATTCCGTGAAGGCTAGCGGTTCCAATAAAATCCTTCGTCTCCTTATGGTAGATAAGATAGCGAAAGCTTTCTCTTTTCAAAAAATCTATATGCGCATTTCTCAGGAGAATTTCCGTTTCTTCAACAGTAGGAATGGACTGGAATAAAGACAACCACTGCTTTAATTCACGAATTGAATCTTTAATAGCTTCATGTACTACATTCCCTTCACCTGCTTGAAGGGGGGCTCGAAGAATGAGTCTGTTTGTTTCTATTTGTAACGGAACATCTAATAAAATAGGGTTCATATTATTTCTCCTCTCGAAACCTTTAAATTAGGACAGAGTGAAACTTATGTAAAAAACTTTCGCTCAAAAGCTAGAAAATAATAAATACATATTCAATTCATCATTTAGAAATCCCTTTTTACATATTGAAAATGAAACGGTTAGTTGAATAAGGAATGATTATTTTTTTGATTTTTTTTTTGCATAATTAGAAGTTGGTTTATGTGTATGAAGAAGTTTAATGAAGTGGTAGCGACTCATCTAAACTTAGAATCTGTACTCATGCCAATTGGTGATGGAATGACAATTTCTAAAGTGAAGAAATAATTATTATCTTACAAAAGTGTAATGTTCATGTCATGTTTTTGAATTTCTTCTTTAAGCTCTGGGCTTTAAGATAAGAATATAAGAAAAAACATATGAGGTGAAGGAAATGAAAAGGTACATTGCACTGTTTAGTATTTTAGTTGTATTCGCAAGCTTGTTAGTTGGTTGTGATTTAAACCGTATGGGTAAAGATGAGTATTACGTTCAAATTACAGTAGATGGAAAAGAAGTTCATAGTAAAGCTGATAATGGTCAAAAATTTAAAGATTATGAATATAAGTTGACTGGCTTTGATAAAGATGGTAAAGAGAAAGAATTAGAATTTACAGCTCAAAAAAATCTTCGTAAAGAAGCATTCCTACGCGTATATCACTCAGATAAAAAAGGTGTATCAGCTTGGGAAGAAGTAAAGAAAGACGAGCTTCCAGCGAAAGTGAAAGAAAAATTAGGCGTGAAATAAGACAGATAGAAAAGGAATTGACGAACAGGGTCAATTCCTTTTTTTGCTTTCAAATTCTTCTTCTGAAATGACTTTAAATCCGTGTCTTTTAAATAAAGCAGTAGTTACCCCGTAACCAGTTTGTTTATTCCCGTTAAATTCTCCAGTGTAAATCGTAGAACTACCACAAGATGGACTGCGTTCCTTTAAAATAATATATTCTGGATGTAAATCTTTCATTTGTTCTAGAGCTTTATAAGCACCGCTCACGAAAGCTTCTGTAACATCTTCACCGTCTTTTGTCATCACTTTTGCTTTTCCGTCCAAAACGTCATCGCCATTCCCGCCAATAATTTCAGCTGAGGGACGAGGTGTTGGCAATCCTCCTAATACTTCAGGACAAATGAGGACTGTATCTTCTTTTTGTAGTAGCTCCTCTATTTTTGAAACGAGATTGTCATTTCCGTCATATCGACAAGCGATACCACCTAAACAAGCGCTAATTACGATCATATTTTCATCTCCATTAAAAAAATATTAAATTCCACGCCAAATTCTCTTCCTGCCTCTTACTTATAAATGAGGTGATATAAATGGGAAGCTTATATAATTTAATGAAACCATACAGTGAATTTCAAAGTAAAGAAGAGTTTAATGCATATCAAAAACAAGTTTTGAAGTGTTATCGATTTCAATTGAATAAAACGGATGCTACCATTATTTATTTTTTAGGAAAGTATGCAGTGAATGAGAAACAGAAAACAGTGGGAGTTGCTTGTTCGTTAATGGAGACGATTGCTACAAATATTGGGAAAAGTATTCGTACAGTACGCCGTTCAATTGCAAAGTTAGAGGAACTAGGAATAATAAAGCGTGTTGCGACAAAGGAAAGACATAAACGCGGCGGATATAGTGCGAACTTATATGTATTTCTTGCATCTGCAATTGACCGCATGGATGACCGTATGAAAATGTCCGCATGTGAAAGTGAGGATTATGCAGCTGGCTGTAGCGGAAAGGAGCAAAAAAGCGAGGGGGAAACAATTCTTTCTAAAAACATTCCACAAATAAAAGAGAAAAGAAAAGGAACGTACGAGCTTGATGAAACGTATTGTCGTCACGATATACCAAAGCCTTTTATATACGCACTTGTGCCAATGACAAGTAACCCGAAGAAGATTAACTTACTGTGGAGTAAGGTGGAGCTTGCTTATAAAAAGAGCGGGTTACTAGAGCAAGATGTTTTGCTAGAGCAAATATTAGCTGATGAAGAAGTGTATGGAAATTTCATTTGGCGAGTAAAGAGTGTTGTGAGAGCGTATAAATATGGGGAAATCCGTAAAAATGTTAAGGCGCTTTTATATAGTACAGTGCGGGATCTATTTTTAGAGGTTGGACTAGAATGGGGAGCAGCTGTGAGACGAAGTAAGGGGATACCGTTATTTGATCCGTTTAAAAAGGAGCCATGCGAACACATGACTCCAAGTAGCTAATCGAACTTTCTTACAACTGGGACACGAATCGCTACAAATAGTACGAAGACGATAACAGCAATTGCACCGCTTTTCATAACGGTTACGATTGGAATTCCCATTGCAAGTGCGATTGATGTGAATGCATAAGAGAGCGGGATAAAGCCCATTGATGATAGCATAAGTAAGCTCATTACGCGTCCCATCATTTCCTCTTTTACTGTCGATTGAATCATCGCCATAAGCGGAACGATAGCCATTGCAATTGTAATACCATAAAACATGCCGGCTAATAATGCTTGCCAAAGTACGGTGCTAAAGTTGATGGATAAGAAGAATACACCAGACAGTAGCATCATGATAATGCAAAATAGTCCGCGTCTACGATTAATATTTTTTAAACCGACAATGACAGCGCCTATTGCCATTCCGCCGCCTACAGATGCTTCTAAGTAACTGAAATGGAGCGAGTCACCGTGCAGAACATTTTTAACGAAAAGCGGGAAACCGACCTGCATCGGACCAATTAAAAATAAATTTAAAAAGGCGCTACAAAGAAGGAAAGTTGAAAGGAATGGCGATTCCTTTACATATAAGATTCCTTCTTTAATAGAAGTGAACATACCTTTATCTGTATCTTTTAGTTCTGGCATCGTAAATTGTATTTTTTGAACGAGTATGGCTGCGACAATCAGTAATAAAATTGTAATGGAAAATATTGTCTCGTAGTTTGTAAATTTGATCAGAATTCCACCAAGTACAGGGCCTAAGATGACCGATGCTTGGTTCGTCATTTGTGTAAGTGAGTTTGCTTGTGTTAAACGGCTTTTTTCTACAAGTTCAGGTAAGATTGATCCGTCAGCTGACCAGAAAAAAGCATCAGCAAGTCCAAAGAATAAAGCGAATAAAGCAAATGTATATAGTGTTACATCACCAACGATAAACCATGTGAGAATGGTTGCGACAAGAATCGCTCGAATAATATTGGAGTAAAACATAATGTTTTTTTTCGGGAATTTATCAGCTACAGCGCCGCCGATAATCATAAAAATAAGCCTTGGAACACTAAGAGCTACGAAAACAACACCGAGTGAAGCTTCAAGGTTTAATGTTTTTGCTATGTACCACGTTTGTGAAAAAGTAAAAAAGGCTAAAGCAAAGCTTGAAAAAAGAGTAGCTGCCCAAAGAAAAAGGAAATTCGTATTTTTTAATAACGGTTTTCCGCTTCCTTCTAAAGCAGTTTTATTTTGTTGTAGTTCCTCCATATTGTTTCCTTTCTATGTGACAAATTTAAACTGAAAAACCAGTAAACGCCCGATTGGTGAGGGCTAATACTCAATGGGAGATGCCCTCCGCTGAGTATAGTTTCACTTTATACAGTTTCTAATATTTCTATACTGCACTTTCTCATTGTAGACAATAATAATGGATTTGCCCAGTAGCTATTTAACGACAAAAAAAGATGCCGAATGGGCATCTTTTTTTAGGCTAACGCAATATAAATATCCAATTGTGCATGATTTGGGTCTAATGCTCTTTCGGCGTAAAGTTCAAAGTCTGTTGTGAAGGCACGTTTATTTTCTTTCGACCATTGCCAAATATATTCCCAAGCTTCGCAAACGACTTCAGCAACTGGTCCCTTTCTCGTTGTAAATACCGCATACGTAGCGGCAGGTATTGTTAAAGTTGTCATATTTTCAGGAACTTCTTCTAATGAAGAAACGGGCATACCGATTGTAAATGTATATGTACCGGTTTCATCTGATTCGTAGTTTGAGTAGAAAGCGAATGTTTCTTTCGTTTGTTGATTTGGGATGTGATGCATCATTTGTTCTTGAAAGTATCGGTTCCAAAGCTCGGGAATGTTTCCTTGAGTAGATGCCTCTTTTTCATTAGTCGTCGTAATCGAAACGCCGATTGCTTGGAAAGCTTCTTTTTTTACGATAATGGGTTCGTTTATCATTAACAATTCCTCCTCCAAAATAAGAACGTACGTTCCTTTATAATGTAACATATTTTTACATGTAACGGTTATTGTTTTTTGAAAATTTTAATCATAAACAACAAACTGAAATAACTAAAAAATGGTAAAAATTCTATTGTATGTATGAATAGGTTAGGGAGTATGTTAAGATTTTTATGTATCCTTTAACTGTTATATAAACCTATACAGTAGAGCGTTTTTACTATATTAAAAAATGGTAAAGGTTTGTATAAGTGTCCGATATATATATATTATTTTTGATAAATTGAAATAGTAATATTCTATGAGATTTATATTGTTGAAATTGGGATTTCAACGATACATTTTCGTAGGGCGGATTGTTGCGAGTGGATATATATTGCTATGCCTCCGGCTACTAAATGAAAGGGTTACTGAAATTAAGTAGACGGATAGCAAGTATATAGAAAGGAGAAAGGTAGAAAATATGAAGCAAGTATTGAAGTGTTTTAATGTCGTAACGATGATCACACTTCTCCTATCCATCATATTGCCTTCACCCAGTGCTTTTGCTACAGAGATAAATAAAAAAAGCTGGGATGAGTTACAAGGAAATGATGTGAAAATTAAGGCAGAGCAAGTAAATGCTGAAATATATAAGGGAGAAGTAGCGGAGAGGGAGCACGTATTTCAATATACGATTGAAAATACGGGAGATATACCAATTCAAGAATTGGTAATTAAACAAAATAATGAGAATGAAATCACGTTCCCTTCGCAATCTGTGAAAGTAAACGGAGAGAAGTTACCTGAAAATAAGGTAGCGGATTTCTATGTAGAGGAAAAAGATAAGGGAGGAAAGATTCTTTCTTCTAATCTTAAAATTCAAGATTTAAAATCACATGAAAAAATGACTGTGTTAATAAAAGCTCGTCGTGCACAACATTTTAATAAAGAGTATAAGCAAAAAATTAGTGTGCAAAAGGATCAACTACAAATAGGGAGCATGTCTGTAGATGTTGAAGGGCTTCCTTCTGAAGATAAGTTGGAAGCTAATACCGATGATGAGGTTGACAGTAGTAAGAAAGCTATCGGATCAACAACTGATTCAAAAACTAAAGAAGTAGATGGAAAATTAAAAGTATCTGTAGAAGATAAAAATAAACCTACACAAAAAACAGAAATAGAGAAGGTACAACAACCTGAAGCTGAGGAGCAACTAAAAGAAGAGAAAAAGCAATCACCTTTAGCAGTAAAGCAGAGTGATGCAGAAGTACAAGCTGCATCAGAAAATGCTTCGAAGGTTCAAATCCAAACAGGAGATAAACAAGGATTTGGAGACCCACTGTATTCTATTATTACTGCCGGTAATTTAGTACAAACTGGTAATGTGACGCTTGGTTTGACTACGGATCATTATGGAAGACAAAGTATGGGTTATAAAACGAATAAAATGACTGTGAACGTTGATAACGATGATAGTACTTTTAATTCGTCAACAGGTGCATTTCCTAACATCCCTGCCGGAAGTAAAGTGAAAAAGGCGTATTTGTTTTGGACAGCTGCAATGGGAACTGTAACTAGTACAAATGTTAATCAAAGAGTTAGTGATAATGATGTACGACAACCAGTCAAAATGAAAATGGGAAATAAAGAATATGCAGAGGTAAGTGCTGATAGCATACGAAAAGCGGATTACCTACCTTATATTTCTAATTACTCAGGTAGTGGTGCTGGTTATGTTGCGTATGCAGATGTAACAAATGTAATTGCACAGCAAGGCATTTCTCAAACGTTGACAGTTGCGAATGTGCCACAAATTAAAGATGTAGCAGGTGGCGGCTATTACTGGGGTAACTGGAATCTTATATTAGTTTATGAAAACTATAAAGAAACAGTAAAAGACATGAAGATTTGGGAAGGGCTAGTCTCTCAAAAAAGCACAGCTTGGACAGATATTAGTGTTAATAAAATAAACACACCAAAAGAAGGTGCTTTTAAGGCGAAATTTAGTTATTTTTCATCGCAAGGTGATCCAGCTGAGAAAGATGGATATGCATATGATTATGGAGAATATGATTTTGGTGCTGGATATATAAAGATAAAAAATATTAACGGTAAAGATAATGATGCGAATGATTCGTCTATGACAGAAGTACAAGTAGACGGTACTAACGAGTTTGTTACAAAAAAATATCCAGGATATAACCCGGATTGGACAAATTCATTCAGTACTGACATTCATACGTATCATCTTGAAGGACCTACTCAAGTAAAAAATGATTTAAAAGAAGCAAAAATGCGTTTTAGAGCAAATGGTGGTACTGGTGATATTTACGTATTAAACAATGCTACATTCGTAACAGAACATAATGCTCCAAACTTACAAGTTGATAAAAAGGCATTAGATAGTGCTGGTAAAGAAGTTAAGGAAATTAAAGCCGGTGAAGAGTTTACGTATCAAATTGAAGTGAAAAATGATACGAAAAATAACCAAGCACCTGTATCTAATGTAAAAGGTTTTGATAAATTAGATGATCGTTTAGAGTATGTTCCGGGGTCTATTCAATATGTTTCTGGAAGTAATAAAGGAAATAAAACAGATAATGCAAGCGACGATGAAGCAGAGTTTGTAAATAATCAAATTGATTTCCGTATTGGTGAAGGGGCAGATGCTAAAGACGGTGGTGTTTTAAAGCCTGGTGAAAGTGCCATTATTACATTTAAAGTAAAAGTGAAAGCTTCTGTACAATCAGATACAACAATAAAAAATATCGTTGCTGTAAAGGGAAAAGATAGTACCGAGGTAAATTATGAGACTGCAGATGATGCAAATGTTACGGTTACGCTGCCAAAAGAAGTTCCGGGAGAAATAGATGCGAGAAAAATAGCTTCTAATAAAACACCGAAGCTAGGTGACGAGGTAGAGTATCGTATTACATTTAAAAATAAGACAAAAGATGGACGTCTAGATGTATTGACAATTGAAGACGAATTACCAAGTAGTCTTGAATACGTGAAAGATAGCTTGAAAGCCGAAGGTATAAAACCAGAGCCAGTAGAGCTAAAGTTTGAAAATGGCAAAGTAATGGCAAAGTATCCAGAAATTATGGATATGGAAGAAAGAAGTATCGTCTTTAAAACAAAAGTAAAAGAAACTGCAAAAATTGGTGAAGAAATTGTTAACAAAGCAAGCGTTAGTGATAAAACAAATCCACCAAAGAATCTAGAAGAGAAGATTACACCGCAGCATAAGGCCGGTAAAATTGATGCAAAGAAAAAAGCAACAAATAAGAAGCCGAAGCTAGGAGAAGAAGTTGAATATCAAATTAGCTTCAAAAATACGGTGGAAAACGGAAAACTAGATGCAGTTACAATAGAAGATGAAATTCCAGCTAACTTAGAATTTGTTCAAGGCAGTGAGCGAGCTGAAGGTGCTGAACCAAATCCAGTAGAGTTAAAAGTAGAAAATGGCAAGGTAATAGCAAAATATCCAGAAATTACGGATACAAAAGAGCGAAGCATTGCCTTTAAAGTGAAAGTAAAAGAAGAGGCAAAAGCGGGAGAAACGATTGTTAATAAAGCGGTTGTGAGTGAGCCAAATGGACAATCTGAGCATCCAGAAGAAAAGATTACGCCGGATTATAAATACGGTAAAGTGGATGTAGAAAAAAGCGTAACGAATCAAACACCAAAACTAGGAGAAGAAGTGGAATACCGAATTACATTTTATAATACGGTAGAAAATGGAAAACTAGAAAAGGTGCTAGTAGAAGATACATTACCTAAAGGTGTTGAATATGTGAAAGATAGTTTGAAAGCTGAAGGCATAAAACCAGAGCCAGTAGAACTAAAAGTGGAAGACGGAAAAGTAATTGCAAAGTATCCAGAAATTATGGATACAGAAAAAAGAAGTATTGTTTTTAAAGTGAAAGTAAAAGATTCGGCAAAAGTAGGGGAGGCAATTGTAAATAAAGCAATTGCAAAAGATCCGAAAAATGAGCCTGTTGAATCAAAGGTTGTTATTACACCGCAAAGTAAAAAAGGTGAAATTGCTGCTACAAAGGTAGTTAATAATAAGAAACCAAAGCTAGGTGAGGAAATCGAGTACCGCATTAGTTTTCATAATACGGTTGAGAACGGAAAACTAGAAGAGGTGCGAGTGGAAGATACAATTCCAAAAGGTCTTGAATATGTAGAAAATAGCATCAAGGCTGAAGGAGAAGCACCTGGACCAGTAGAATTAGCTGTTGAAAATGGGATAGTCAAAGCTAAGTATATCGATATTATGGATATGAAAGAAAGAAGTATCGTCTTTAAAGTAAAGGTGAAGGAAGAAGCAAAAGTAGATAAAGAGATTGTCAATAAAGCAATTGTTGATGATACGAAAAATCCACCGATTGAGCCGGAGGAAAGAATTACTCCGCAACATAAGGATGGAATAATTGATTCGACGAAGACAGTAGATAATCCATCACCAAAACTAGGCGAAGAAGTAGAATACCGAATTAGCTTTAAGAATACGGTAGAAAACGGAAAACTAGAAAAGGTAAAAATAGAGGATACAATTCCTAACGGTTTAGAGTATGTAAAAGGCAGTGAAAAGGCTGAAGGTGATAAACCAGCTCCATTAAAGTTAAGTGTGAAAGATGGAAAAGTTATTGCTGAGTACGAAAATATTACGGATATGAAAGAAAGAAGTATTGTCTTTAAGGTAAAGGTGAAGGAAGAAGCGGAAGTGGGTAAGGAAATCATCAATAAGGCAATTGTTGATGATATGAAACATCCGAAAGAACCAGAAGCGAAAATTACACCATTACATAAAGATGGAAAAATTAAAGCGAAGAAAATCGTAAATAATGAAACACCGAAGTTAGGAGAAGAAGTTGAATACCGAATTAGTATGAAAAATACGGTAAAGAACGGAAAGCTAACAGACGTGACAATAGAGGATA
>NZ_JAKUDW010000126.1:0-14215 GCF_022662595.1 Bacillus cereus group sp. BfR-BA-01524
AACTTCCAATCAAACTGTACAAAAGGCAGACACCAAAATTGCCACTTCACAAGATACTAAAAAAGATACAGCAGACACAAAGAGTAAGGAAGAAGCTGACAGTAAAGCTCATGAAGAAGCTAACCGTAAAGCTCAAGAAGAGGCTCAACGTAAAGCCCAGGAAGAAGCTAACCGTAAGGCTCAAGAAGAGACTCAACGTAAAGCTCAGGAAGAAGCTAACCGTAAGGCTCAAGAAGAGACTCAACGTAAAGCTCAGGAAGAAGCTAACCATAAGGCTCAAGAAGAGACTCAACGTAAAGCTCAGGAAGAAGCTAACCGTAAGGCCCAGGAAGAAGCTAACCGTAAGGCCCAGGAAGAAGCTAACCGTAAGGCCCAGGAAGAAGCTAACCGTAAGGCCCAGGAAGAAGCTTCACAAAAAAGTACTGCTGTTGTTTCCTCATCTAGTGGTAATCATAACGGTTCTAATCGGAAACCTTTCCAAAATGATCCTAGTGATGACAAAGAAGCCAATACCACTTGTAAAGGACAAATTAAAGGAAATGCCAATTCGAAAAAATACCATGTTCCTGGTGGACAATATTATGATTCTACAAAAGACAATATTGTTTGGTTCTGTTCAGAAACTGATGCTCAAGCAGCTGGTTATGTGAGATCTAAAAAATAAAGTCAATTACATTAGAAAAGGAAACACTCTATAAGCGTTTCCTTTTCTAATGTCAAAATATTATTATCCATTTATTAATAGCAAATAATAAGCTATACCCTATTAAAAGATTAAATATGAGCTGCTTTAAAAGCTTGTTGGACAGCTTGTACTTCAAATGAATTTTCACCATATAAGTTTGTTGCTATACGAATACAACTCTCTTTTAATTCTTTAAAATCAGAAATCATATTTAACTCATCTGTATTCACATAATACAAGATATTAAACATCTTATCTTTTTCCCAAATCTCTTTTCTCTCTTGCTTTTCTTTTAACTCTAACATTTCAAATTCCCCGTTATTATTTATTTCTATTCTCCAATTATCCCTATAATAATAACTTAGGTATGATTCCCTTTCCTCCTGTTGAGAAAATGTATTTTGATCAACTATTTAAGTTGAAAAAAGAGGTTATTGTTATACAAATTACAATAATACATCCTACTTGAATCTCAACAAATCTAAAATGATAGAATATTCCGTCTTGTATTGATAAATGTTATTAAATAGATTTTGATAGAGGGAATTTCTGATATGATACTAATTGCTGAATAATATCTTTGGAGAGGATGAAATTGAACAATGAATGTTCATATACAGGGGAACGAGCAAATAACTCATTTATTAAATGAATGGTATCAAGAAATTAGGGCTAGGCATGTAGACGCCGCTCAATTACTTAAACAAGAAATTGAAAACAAAATCCATGATATAGAAGAAAATCAAACGATATTATTATACTACTCACTACTAGATTTTAGACATCAATATTTAATTGATAGCTTAAGTATTTCTAAAGATAGCTTTAAACAAAGTGATGCTTACAAAACTCCTACAGACGATTTCCTTTCATACTATTATCACTTCTTTAAAGCCATTCATTCCAATGTTACCGGCAATCATAGCCTTGCAAAAATACATTACGATAAAGCTGAATACCTATTAGAAACAATTCCTGATGAGATTGAACATGCTGAATTCCATTATGAGTTGGCCATTTTCTATTGTCATACACATAAATCGATTTTATGTATTAATCATGTAATGAAGGCGAAAGATATATTTTCAAAACATCCTGGGTATGAATTGAAAGTTGCCTTCTGTAATAACCTATATGGATTAGCATGTACTCATTTAAAGGAGTGGGAATTAGCTGAGGAACACTTTATCTCGGCTATGGATACATTCCAAAAAGAAAATTTAGAATACAATATTTTGATTGTTCGTCACAATCTAGG
The DNA here is from genome assembly GCF_022662595.1 of Bacillus cereus group sp. BfR-BA-01524. Taxonomy (NCBI): domain Bacteria; kingdom Bacillati; phylum Bacillota; class Bacilli; order Caryophanales; family Bacillaceae; genus Bacillus; species Bacillus cereus group sp. BfR-BA-01524. The sequence goes on from NZ_JAKUDW010000126.1 coordinate 1,944, forward strand.
GTTTATGTATGCTACACAGAATTTATCCGAAGTAGCATTACGTTATTTATCTGAAGTTAATCAGAAGCTACCTAGCGATTATAAAGCTGTTTTTATTGAAGCTAGGGAACATTATAAATTAGGAGAACATCAAATTGCTCAAGAATTAATAAAAAAAGGCCTGCAGCTTTCTACTCAATTGGGAATTGAAGGCTATATACATCACTTTAAGATTTTAGAAAAAATGAATCTAAATAGTTGTGCTACTGATATAGAAAAAACTGTTTTAGAAGGAATTTCTTATTTTGAACGCGAAGAACTATATGAGTATATAAATGAATATACTGAAAAGTTAGCAACCCAATTTTACAAAGAAAATAATCATAAAAAAGCCAGCTATTACTTTTATGAAGCTAGTAAGGCCAGTGAAAAAAACTTTAAAAAAGGAGCATTAAAATGAAAAAATTAGCGGTTAGCTTACTTGGTATCTTAATTGTCGTTACAGTAACTTTTGGATCAAGTTCTTCAACAAGCTCTCAAAGTACCATAAATGTTGTTAAATATTCACATGGGCATACTGGATGATGAAAGGAAGGATTCTCCCTTCCTTTTTCTTATATTTTAGAATTCAATACGTATCCCCTCCTACATTTATTTATAAAAATTTAAGAAATAAATAGTTCAAAAGATAAAATAAAAATACTATAATTAAAAACTTCCATTTGTTTCTTTTCGTTGGTTTTCCAGCATGTTGTATATAAAAAAATAAGGCAATGCCTGCCATGGTAATTAAAAAAAATTGATAATAATCCATCATCTGTAATACCACCTCCATACAAAAAATAAGAAGCCTCTTTTTAAGGAGACTTCTTATTTCTAATACAAACGACATACATAGGCTAAACATACACAATAAAGTCAGGATGATGTACTTTATTGCCTTTTTATCATAACATATAATTTATCATTTTTGTTTAATAATCCCATATAATGAAACTTTATCAACCTTAAAATGTTTCATTATAAAAAATGAATACAGATAAAATTAACAATATATTCACTTGATGCACATGGAATACGATCAAAAGATGTAGAAAGACAAGAACATCTTTTACTTTTTCATAATTGAATTTTTTAATTACAATATTTATATGTAATACAAACTGTGGAAATAAATTCGAATATCGGTTCAAACATTGATTAACTTCTTCTGAACTCATATGTGTAGCTGTATTTGCATAAAGCTGACTAAATAATCAAGTAACAGAATCGCTTGTTCCTTCTCGACGAGTCCAGATACATAAAACCGTCAAATCTTGTGCGCCATACTAACTTTTACGGTTTACCAAATCTATCTCTTATTCAAGTTGTTGAAGATGGGTATGTCTGTAGTTCTTTAGTGAACAAATGAAACTCATCCCGAATTGATGGATTCATACAAAACGCCATCCTTTCTGTATATTTCTACAAAAAGAATAGCGTTTTTTGTTTTATGGATAAACTTTTTTAGGTTAATAGCGACATGCTATAATCCCAAACCATTTGTGTAAACGATTAATATCCCCAAATGTCTACTTCAGCTGCTGAAGCAAATCCATTCTGTCCATTCGTTACTTCTATTTTTACATACTTTGCAGTAACTGGGTTAAATGTTGCTGTTTTCTTATCACTATTATTTCCCCATGTTCCTGATGATGCTTTTTCATATTTAATACCATCTACACTCGTATAAATACTGTACCCTAAAATGCGGCCGTTCTCTGATCCATCTTTTCTTGGAAGATAGTCCACTTTTGAAATTGTTTGATTTTTGTCAAGTTCCAATGTTAAATTGTATGGATATTGATTTGGTGTCCAACTGCTATGCCAAAATGTATCTGTTTTCCCATCAATTGCTTTACTAGCTGAACCACTTGCTTCCTCACTATTTGCACTTGCTTTCATTGTATTTTTAGGCAATACGTATGGTTTAACAGATGGAAAATCAGTTAGAATATCTACTTCAGCTGCTGAAGCAAATCCATTCTGTCCATTTGTTACTTCTACTTTTACATATTTTGCAGTAACAGGATCAAATGTTGCATTTTTCTTATTACTATTATTCTCCCATGTTCCTGATGATATTTTGTCATACTTAACGCCATCTACACTCGTATAAATATTGTAAGTTAAAATACGGCCATTTTCTGACCCATCTTGCCTTGGAAAATATGCTACTTGTGAAATGGTACGTGTATCGCCAAGTTCTAGTGTTAAATTGTATGGATATTGATTTGGTGTCCAACTACTATGCCAAAATGTATCTGTTTTTCCATCTATCGCCTTACTAGCTGAACCCGTTGCTTCCTCACTATTTGCACTTGCCTTCATTATTTTTTTAGATAATACAGCAAGTGGTTTAACAGGTTTAGTATCCGTCGCTTCCCATATAGGTGCAATTAATGTTGGGTTATTTAAAGCTTCTACTTTTTGTCTCGTTTCTTGGGTTGCCTTCAATCCCCACTGATCAAAAAATGGAAGTACATTTTGTTTTGCTATTTTCGATGTATTGTAAATAAAAGCTTGAATTTTATCTTCGTCTGTTTTTGGAAGTTGATCCTCTGGTATCTCACGATATAATTTGTGAAGATTTGGATAAAAATCATCCCCATATGCCAAATGAAGCTGCCAAAGCATAACAAGTTTTACAAACAGGTCATCAATATTTTTATATTCTTTATTCGTTTGTTTTAAATAAGCAAAAGCCCTATTATAATCTCCCTCTGTATCTAAACGTGTTGGTTTATCTGGATATATTTTCTTGAATGCAGCTAAAGAATATAGATTAACAGTTACTTCACCCATACCTCTTAAATCATTCCACGTCCATGGATATTGTTGTCTTGCATGTCCCGCTTCATGCATTTGTCCCCATCCAAACTCATTTACATTTAAAGTACTTTTGATTGCTTCACCAGCAGTTGTAAAGACGGCGCCATCCCAACTTGCATACATGCCCCAGCTTTGTGCATTAGGGTTTTCTACAAAGGTCCAAATACGACGAGTTGAACGATGTAAAGGATTAGGTTCTGTTTCAGATAGCCCCGATATCTTGTCTTGCGCTCGAATCATTTCATCATATTTATTTAATAGTGGTACAGGATCTTGATTTACAATATATTTATTAGCACTATCACGAGTTACAGTTAGTACTGCTCGTTCTGATTTCAATTGTACTGCATGTGCATCTGGATATTTGTTCATCATGGCAACCCAGTCTTCTTTCGTGTGTTTCCCTAATTCAAAGAAAGGAATAGGACTACCGCCTTGCGTTACCTGCACCTTAACTGTTCCTGTACTTTGAAAATTATCTAACCCTAATACACCGCCGTTTGGTGAAGAGATAGTATTAGAGCCAGGAGAAAGATCAATTTCTTTTCCCCATTCTTTATCATATTGATGTGTCCCAATAATGGCTCTAATCTTTTGCGTTCCCGATACTGTAATAGTAACCTGTTCATTAGGTTTCACGTAAATGCCTGTTGGCATATAATTTTTTTGCTCACCTCTTTTTTCTCTTTTTGCTTCATCCCAAAAACTTCCTGTACCTGGAAGGTCAAACTCTCTTTGTTCAAGTTGAGTTGCAGTTTGTGCAGTTTCAGCATGTACAGCTAAATTATTTGTCATGATAGGTGCAAATAAAGTAGTTGCTAAAATAGCGGATGTCGCAAACACCTTTATAGTTTTTTGTAATCTACCACTCTTTCTTTTGTTCATATAAATCAATCCTTTCGTTCAATTTCATTATTACTTACATACGAAATATCAGTTTTCTCACTAATTTCAAAAGTGGATTTATTAAATGTACACGTATTTTAAACAATGCTGATTATATTTTTGGATGAGTATAATAACACTTCAAATTCTTTTCCTAATTAATCTAGAGATACATTTCCTTCATTGATTTTTTAAATCACTCCTCTAAATAAGAATTTAAGATAAATGTCCTTTCCCAAAGGCCCTTTCCTAATTTTGGTATTACGAATTAAGTATAATTCGAAAATAAAATTATACAATTGAGAAAAATAATAATGTTAAAAATTTACATACGCGTAAAATTTTTAACATTTACTGAAAAATAATGTGTTATATGAGGATTAATTTAATATATTTGGTGTTAAAAAATATTTTTAATAGAGGATTGTTCATTTCCATTCAGAAAAACTCCACCTTGGTGTTTTCAAATTATGAAGTCCCCACTTTCTAGTCTTTCTACAAAAGATATAAATTTCAATCTCATTCATGATTTTTTTAATTACCCTTCCCTTCTGTTAAGAAGACTTCAAAACTTGAATAGATTACCTTATATCGCTACTTTGCGTATGCAAAATTACATACCAATCCCCATTGAAAATAATTCTCATTGTAACTATAATGGTTTCAGGGATTGGAATTTTCACTTTCGTTTCAAATCTCACAATATATTAAAGGAGGAAATACTATTATGAAAAAATTGGTTTTAGCAGGTGCACTAGGAATTGCAGTATTTTCAGGTATGAACTTACCAGGGGCTGAGGCATCAAAAGCGAGTGCAGCTACTACGAATTTAGAAATTCAAGAAGTCACAAAATACTACTCTATGAGTTCCTATGAAGTGTCTCAAAAAGAATCATTTAATCTTAAAAAAGGGGAAGAACTTACAGTCTTTGTACAAAATTCAGGGTTCCCAATTTCTTATACGGTCTTTGATGCGGATAATCAAGTAATTGGCACATTCAATGCTAATTCCCCATATGGTCGCGTATTCAAAGCACAAAAAGACGGTAATATTTCTGTACAATTTCAAGCAGGTGTAAATTCTACGTACATGAAGAAGATGAATTTTACAGCTAAATTTGCTGTTTCTAAACTTAACCAATAATAAAAAATGTAACGACCCTCTTTAAAAACAAATTAAAAAGGTATATCCCTTTAATGGGATATACCTTTAGTTTTAGTGAATTTTATATTGACCAGATAGCTGCTCTTGCGCCATACGAACTAAACGTTTCGTAATCTCTCCACCTACTGAACCATTTGCTCGTGCAGTTGAATCCGGTCCAAGTGTAACACCAAACTCCTGAGCAATTTCATATTTCATTTGCTCAATTGCACTTGCTGCAGCTGCTATTAAGATTTCGTTTGAACTATTATTTTCGCGAATTTGCATTTTTTTAACACCTCCGTTGAATTTGGTAATATCATGCTCTATTTCCAACAAAATATACAAAAAATTATTCGTTTAGCTATTGTACTTATATACTTAAGCTTTCATCCCTTATATGGGAATAAATAAAGGTATAGGTCATACCCTATACCTATACCTTTACCTTCTTCTATCCTACTTACTTTTAAATTCCCCTATTAACTCCTGTAACTCTTGGGAGAGCCACTTTAAAGAATTTGCTAACTCTGCAATATCTTGTACATACAGTTCTTGCTCCTTCATACTTGTCTCCACATTACTACTGCTATTCACATATGTATTTGCAATGTGTGATAATTCATTTACAAACTGAACAATAGTTTGATTATCTTTTAGAATGTCACTTGAATTATTCGAAGTCGCTTTAATTTGATTTGTAACAGATTGTGCAGATTCTGAAATCTTTTCAAAGAAAGCACCACTACTTTGAACTAGTGTTATTCCTAATTCTACTTCCTTTGAACTCTTCTGTATGGATCTTACAGCTCTCTCTGCTTCAGCCTGGGTTTCACCAATTAATTTAGCTATATCCCTTGCAGATGCCTCGGTTCTTTCCGCTAATATACGTACCTCGTCCGCAATACCTGAAAATTCTTCCCCCATCTCTCCAGCACATGAGGATTCGGTAGAAGCATTTAAAGCTAATGAATTTGTTTGATTTGAAATGGTTGTAATTACAGTAAGAATTTCATGAATTTCCTTAGATCGTGCTTCTAATGCATAAATACTAGAAGGTACATCCTGAACTGCATCTTGGATTTCTTTCATTTGATTCACGATTTGCTTAATCAAATCTTTTCCCTCTACAGAATGCTGTTCCATGTCTTCTGAAGTATTCTCAACTTGTTTTGCAGCTCCATTAATTTCTTTCATCTTACTTTCCATTTCTTGAACAATTCCTAAACATTTCTGCACTACATATTCATGAGAATGTGCACCTAAATTTAATCCTGTAATAGCACTTGCAATTTCTTTAAAGGCTATGCTATTTTCTTTTGTACTTACCGACAATTCCTGTGAAGATGCCGAAACCTGTTCAGCCGTCTGCCTTACTTTATCTATAATCCTATTAAACTTTTTAATAGTGTTATTAAAATAGATATTAGTTATCCCTATATCATCAAATCTTTCATTCAATTTAATACTTAAATCCCCTTCACCAACTTTACGTAACCCTTCTTGTAAATCCTTTAAAGGCGATAGTGAGTTTCGTGAGATAAATATTTGAATTGTAATTGCGATTGTTAATGAAATTATAATAAATAGTAAACCTTGTATCATAAAGTGTTTCTTTGTAAGAGGAATAATAGAAGCGTCCAAATCCGCTGCAACAATTGCAATTATATTTTTATTTTCATCTGTAACTGGCTCTAAAATTGTTACCCAGAACCCTAATTTATCTTCATACACTTCTGTCATTTGTGCCTGTTTGGTTTTCATTACTTTATTGTATGTTTTCATCCAATGAGTAGGATGCTCATAATAGTCACCTGTTTTTACAGAACCTAATTTTACAGAAACTGTATTTGTTAATTTTGTATCCAAAGCTACTAATTGTAATTCAGCTTTATCATTTAGCTTGGCTCCTGTAACATATGTTTGTTCGACACTTTTCATACCTTTTATAGATTTATCTAATTGCTCTGTCAACTTTTCTTTCTTCACTCTTTGAGCTGTGGGGTCTTTTGCTACATCTCTTACTATTTCTAGATCTAATTGATTTAATACCGCATCACCTGTTTCAAAAGACTGCCTCTCAAATATAGACATCATACTATTTTGAAACATATTAAAACTTAACGCTCCCATACTTCCAACAAGGGTCAGAATTACTAATACCGTTAGTAATACATTTTTTTGAAGCAACGATAGCTTATGCCAATATTTTTTCATTGATTTCACCTTTCTTATTTTCAACAATTCAAAAACAAAGTAGTAACATATTAAGAGGTTCTCTTTCTGTTATTAATTTAAACTTTTAAATAGCATACTGATCATTCAACCAAACGTTCCAATTTTTTTCATTTGCAATCGCATCTTTTATATGTCCAGCTGCTCCTGAAAATCTATTAAAAGGAAGACCTAATACTTCTACTACTTCATCTTTTCTATTTGTACTGATTTCTTCTAAATCGATGATATTAAAGGATTTGCCTATAATAATTGCTATAATGTTTAATAGACGACTAAGAATATTTAAAATTCCATATTTATCTCCTAAAGATTTTCAAATTAGATTTGTTGCAGTACCTTCAGCGAGGATTTTTTATAATATTGTTAGTTTTAACTAAAGATAAGAATTTTTAAGAGCCCCATCTTTAGTTATTTTTATCTTGCAGAACAATAAAATCTGAAAGTTTAATTCAATCTCCTATTTTATAACTTTTTTCCTTATTTTTCTATAACATTATAATATTTACCTGTACAATCTAAACTTGGACTCTTTTGGCCTTTACCCTTCAATTGTCTTAAATTCATATGAGTTAGCGCAGTAAGTAAATTTTTAATAAAAAACTTTTGTATTAAAAAATGCAAAAATACATACTCCTCTAAAACTATATGCACTTAAATATTCATATAGTAAAATAATCAGTACAAGCGTGTCCTATACAGCATATTTCCTTAACGGGCTTGATATTGTATTCATCATAAAATTAGTATGACCTTAATATCTCACTTAGCTCTTTAATATTTTGATGTTAACAATATAGTATTAAAACATCCCTACTTTATCGCTATACCTACATATAAGCCAAGAATCCAATTAAAGAACGATTTTCATCAACAGTAGACGAAAGCATGTCAAACAAAAAGAGACTCAATTATTTATTACTTTTTGTATAGATGTAATAAAAGATTATAGGAGAAATATATATGCTAAAAAAAATGAATAGATTTATGTTTGCTTTGCCTACCATTTCTTTTGTTTTTCTTATTTTATTAGGATCATTTTTATTCGTAATACCATTAGATCTATTCTTACCTGAAATACAAAAAAACCCAATAACAGAAGCCCCCCTTATTCTTCAAGCTTTATTAGGGGTATTAGCGGCACCTATATATGAAACAGTAATTTTTCAAGTATTTTTATTTTGGCTATTAAGTTGGATTCCTTACATTAAAAATCGCGATTACCTTATCATTTTAATAGCTTCAATTATATTTGGATTAAATCATCCATATGGAATCACTTATATAGTTGGTACAACGATAATCGGACTTTTATATAACTATGCTTATTGGGTATATAAAAAAAAGAATGAAAAATATCAGGTTACCATGTCTGCTTTTTGGGTTGTTTTTTTGATTCACTTATTACATAATTCTATTGCTTTTATAGCATCAAATTTATAAATATTTTAAAGATAATATAGATTAATGAGTTATGTTTGTACTTGTTAGAGGTAAGAGACACGATATAAGAATTAAAGAGAGGATAATTCGCTAATAATTCTAATAGTCTTGTTTCAGTTTGTTTATTTGAAGAATACAGAGAGAGGGCCCTGTCAGGTAGACAGTATTTTCAAAGTATAGCTAAGCCACCTGAGTCTATATTTGTATGGACTCAGGTTATTTAATTTCTTTTGAAATGTTTGATGGTTATAAAATTGTATATATTTGCGGACTTAACATAGATGAAGAAGTCTTTGTTATATGCATTATCCTAAAAGTTTTACTTTCGCGACATACTTTCCTTCATTTTTCTAACATCCCATCCTCTTCTTCCAATCGTTTAGTCTTAGTACCCGAACCTTTAGGTTTCATTCTACCTAAACATAACCCTTTTGTTTTCCCACGTTCTTCTTCTAGTTCTTTAATACCTAAAGTTTCGAATTATTTCATCCAACGTCTTACAATTGAATAATAAATGTCTATTTCTTTCTTAACAGTTTTATATCTTCTTTTAAGTATAAACTCATTTTCTTTTCCTTTCATTTTGTATAGCAAGTAATTCTAATTTACCCCATAGAAAAATCCCCTCCATAATAAATAGGTTAATGTGTTTTCTTTTTCCTATCTACTATGAGGGGAGAATAGCATACTAAAGATAGCTTCTTTTTTGTAAATGATCTAAGATTCTAGTGCAGTAATTAATTGCTGACGTTCTTTATCTCTAAAAATTTTAATTTCATGTTTAAATTCATAATTTCCTTCTTCAAATCTAACCCATTCCTTACTTGTCCAATATACAACATCTACATTTGCATCTAAAATTACAGAACACATGTCTACTAATTCTTCTTCGTAAAATGGCGCTTCTTTTGCTAGTTCAAAAGCTAGTACTTTTGGATCCTTACTTTTAATTTGAAGTTCCCTTGAAGTTTGCCCTAAATACTGCCATGGGGAATATAGAGATTGCACATGAACATTTCGAGTTTCTTTAAACTGTGATGGAGAATGTATTGTAGCAGCAAATGTAGGTTTGCTCACTCCTATTGTTGTACCTAAAGCAATAGAACTAATAATAAGTTTTTTAATCATTTTTTCAGCCCCTTTAATTATTTTGGATATGCTTCATTTTTATACTACGTTCATGTTCGTGTAAATGAAGTTGATTTGACATGATTCATCATTTTTTTCAAAAACTGAATATTAATTAATCGTTATAAATTTACCCAAAACAAAAAAGTTTCCATAAGGAAACTTTTTTGTTTTGGGTATACATTATATGTATAAAAATTAGTTTTGGAAATATTTACTTATTTGTTGATAAAATTGTATATAGATATTATTCTTACTATTATCTACACACATCTCATACAAAGCCTCACTACAACATAAACAAATTCATCTTATGACCGCGTTTCTTCTTACGAAATTAAGTGATTGTTTCAATAGATGGTTTGGGAATCATAAAATTACTTTCTTTCTCAGCCCTATTATTCTGTTCTTTTCCCTAAAATTCCAATATCCCCATTACTTCTTTTGTAAATAGTTTAAAATCAGTTAAATGTTTTTCAATAATTTGACGAACAATATCTAAATTTACACTTTGATAATCATGAACAGCAATATTACGAAATCCAACCATCGCCTTTAACTTATTTGCTAGATCAGCGCTAAGTAATCCTGCTGTAACCAATAAATCAAAGGCCTCTCGACTAGATTGGGGTAGTCCTAATTTTTTCCCTGCAACAATATGCATTGCTAAATCAATACTCGCTTCACAAGCTCTTTGTATATTCAATATTATTGAATCTTGTTTTGTAAAGTCCTCTAAATTTTCAGGGTCATTTCCATACACATCTTGGATTCTTTTTATACAACGCTCTATTGTAGAAATTTTATTTAAAACAACCTCATTCTTCATATATAGAACCTCTTTTCTTTATATCATCAAATACTATCTGTCGTTCTTCATTCAATTTTGAATACATTTTTAAGGTTTTCATTTCAAAAATAACCTTACGTTTTTCATCCGAACAAAATATTGTCTTTCCTGTATGTATAATCTGAGCTTGAAAAACTGTAGAAGCTTCGGATAAATCAACTAAATCAACATCCCTATGAACAATATTAGCTAACTCCTGTGCTAATAAAAAACGTTCATAGTTCCCTAAAGTTGTATCACTTAAATAAGCTATATCAATATCACTATCTTCCCGTTCTCTGTTCTCAGCTGTTGATCCAAACACAATTATCCAATAGGGATTCACCGTCTCTTGTAATTTTTCTATAATAGCTGTTATCATGCTTTGAAAAATCATTTAATTAATCCCCCTTATTATATTTGAATTTTATTATATCATAACCATTACGAAATCCATTAAGCTACAACAAATACATATACAAAATTAAAGTTTCTTAGTACTTAAAGCACCTCAAAATTGCGTGATTATCCCTGAAAAAGCAAAAGACTGACAGTAATTGTCAGTCTTTTGCTTTTGAAACTCTAAAAAAATAGGGCTATATTTCTCTTATAATGGCGTCTTTTATATGTTATTTCACCTTTAATTTTTCTTTTACTTTTGTAGGCAGTTCGCCTTCCTTAACTTCTTCCCAAGATTTCACACCTTTTTCCTCAGTGTAATATATAAGTAAAAATGCTTCTTTACGAAGATTTTTTAATGCTGTAAATTCCAGTTCCTTTTCCTTACCGTCCTTATCAAATCCAGACAATTTATATTGGTAAGTCGTATCACCATTAACATTTTTCTCTTTTAATTGTTCGCCATCCTTAGTAATTTGAACATAATATTTATCTGTACCAAGTCGGTTTAAGTTACAACCCGATAAAAACACAGTAAATACTACAAAAACACTAAATATAAGCATTATTCATTTCATATTATTCACCTCATATTTCTTCTCAAAAAAATTATATCCCAATCTCCTTATTGCCAAAATCCATTAACATTACATTTTTGTAAGATAGTCACTTTATATTCAAGCCAAGCACCCGATGGAATTCAAATCTTAGGATAAACTGTATATTTTCAGATAACAACTATACTATGTAACATGAACGAATACTATAAAATTAAAAGGATATGAATTCAAATTTCTATTGAATTCATATCCTTTTTTAATGAATAAACTATTTTGTTATGTTAATTAAAACGGTTTAAAAGTACTATTTCTATCTCTCGTTTTTCAGAAATTCTTTTTAAATCTATATACAAGCAATATTGCTCCTGAAAGAATACATAAAATAGCCCCAAACAATGATGCTTCTTTAGCTCCTGTTTTTGGTAACATAGGCTTTTCTTTTTTCAGAGATTCATCCTTTAGATTGTTTGAATCTTTCGGATCCATTGGAACATTCAGCTCTTCTACTTTTTCATATACATAAATTACTTCTGTTGTTCCCTCTACATACTTACCTTTGGCGTTTTTCGGCTTCTCTACTAACTTGTAGCCTGGAATCTCTTTTGCCTCTGTTTTATAATTATTTCCAATCTTATCTGTTGTACTTGTTACTGCAATTATTTCATTTCCTTCTTTATCTACGTACTTTGTTATTACACTGCCTTCCTTCAGCTTCGTTTTTGGCTCTTCCACCTTTTCATATACGTAGATTACCTCTGTTGTTCCCTCTACGTATTTACCTTCGGCATTTTTTGGCTTT
>NZ_JAKUDW010000127.1:0-14071 GCF_022662595.1 Bacillus cereus group sp. BfR-BA-01524
CGTTGATATATTACCCCGCATTAACGGGCAGTAAAACTCCCACCTTAAAATTCGCCTGGAGCAAAGAGGTTAGGTGGGAGATAAACTGCCCATAAATGCCCGATTGGTTCAACTAATAATCAGTGGGGATGCCCCCACTGATTAAAGTTTCACTTTATCGCTTCTCAATCGCCACAATAAATGGTGGGTTATTTTGCTGGTTAATGAAGCCGTATCGCAGTACGTGCGCTTGTTTTTGGTCTAGTTCTTCGGCAAATTTGAGAACAGCGTCGCGTTCTACTTGTCCTTCTGGATGTCCGTGGTAAATAACAAGGACGATGATACCTTCAGGTGCCATTACTTCTAATAATTGTTCGATCGCTGAGATTGTTGAGTTCGGTTTTGTAACGATATGCTTGTCTCCGCCTGGAAGGTAACCTAAGTTGAAAATTGCGCCTGTTACTTTTCCTTTTGCATCTTCCGGTAATACGGATAGAAGCGTATCGTGACTATCGTGAACTAAAACAGTACGTTCAAAAAGCTCTTTTTCTTTTAGACGAGTTGTTGAGCTTTCAATTGCCTCTTTTTGAATATCAAATCCAAATACTTTTCCGTTATCTCCAACGATTTCAGCTAGGAAGCAAGTGTCATGGCCGTTTCCTAAAGTTGCATCTACAGCGTAATCGCCTTCTTTTACTGCCGTTTGCAGAAGCGAGCGAGCAAACGGTAATACACGTTCTAATTTCATTTTTGTTTCTCCTCATTTGCATATTTTCCTTGCCAGCTTCCGCGGCGCACAAATTCTGCATCGATGGAATTTAATACTTCCCATTTATTTAAGCTCCACATTGGGCCAATCATTAAATCAGGTGGACCGTCACCTGTGATACGGTGCACAATTACGTCTTCTGGAATAATTTCAAGTTGGTCAACAACGAGACTTACGTAATCCTCAAGAGAAAGGAACTCGAGTGGTCCTTTTTCATATTGCTTCACCATTGGCGTTCCTTTTAATAAGTGAAGTAAGTGGATTTTAATTCCTTGTACGTCAAGCTTCGCTACTTCACGAGCTGTTTCCATCATCATGTCGTAATCTTCAAGTGGAAGGCCGTTAATAATATGAGAACAAACTCGAATGCCGTGCTTACGTAATTTATTTACACCTTCCACATAAGACGGATAATCGTGAGCGCGATTAATAAGATTTGCAGTACGTTCATGAACAGTCTGTAGTCCGAGTTCAACCCAAAGGTAAGTGCGTTTATTTAAGTCCGCTAAATATTCAACAACATCGTCTGGTAAACAATCTGGACGAGTTGCGATAGAAAGACCGACAACGTCTTTTTCTGCTAGAAGCGGTTCGAATTTTTCTTTTAACACTTCAAGTGGTGCATGTGTATTTGTGTAAGCCTGGAAATAAGCGATACATTTTCCATCTTTCCACTTTGAGCGCATTTTTTCTTTCATTTCATGATATTGCGTTATAACATCATCGCGGCGATCGCCAGCGAAGTCACCAGATCCAGCAGCACTGCAAAATGTACAACCGCCATAAGCAACTGTACCGTCACGGTTCGGGCAATCGAAGCCAGCATCTAATGAAACTTTAAAGATTTTTTCACCAAATTCATTTCGTAAATGATAATTCCATGTATGATAACGTTTATTGTCGTTTGTATATGGAAAAGGGTTTTGAACCTTCATTACTTTCCCTCCTAAGCCGAGTCAAAATAACACAAAATCCATTATAACATACTCATAAGGTTCATAAGGAAGGGACACACTAAAGGGGAATTGAAGCAAGGAGGGACAATTATGGCAGAGCGTCAATCACTTGAATCGTATATTACACAAGCGGAACAAGCGGTGGAATATGCGAAAGAACAATTAGACCAAGGTATGAGACAAGAGCATTATAATACGATGGAGTATTCGGATGCGCAGTTGCAATTAGAACAAGCATATAACGATTTACAAACGATGCAACAACATGCGAATGATGAGCAACGTGAGCAATTAAATAGAGCACGTATGGCAATTCGCCAATTGCAACATCAAATGATTATTACACCGCACTAATAAGGAGTGAATGTAATGGCGAAACGTTCAGATCAAAATAACCCAGAGCAAAAAACACAAAATGGACATAACGCTGAGTTTTCGAATGAACTTGATCCGATTGTTCAAGTAAAACAGCGTAATAGTAAAAAAGGACAACCTCAAAAATCGAAACAATCAGAGTAAACCAGGTCGAAATATGACCTGGTTTTATTTTGCTATATGACAATAATGTAAGATTTATGTAAGGTTTGTCGATAGTTGTGAACAGCTTTCTCCAGTAGAGTAAGGAAGGATTAAATTTTATACAAGGAGTTGCTTTATGGGGAACAATATTACAAACAAGCGAATTGATGAGTTAGATTACATTCGTGGCTTTGCATTACTGGGGATTATTTTAGTAAATATTCTTGCACTACTTCATATTAAAATCCCAGATCCTAATACAGTGGATGCGAGCTATCAAAGGTTTCTATACTTATTTGTAGAAGGTCGTTTCTTCTCAATCTTCTCATTCTTATTTGGAGTAGGATTTTATATCTTTATTTCAAGAGCGATTGCGAAAGGGAAAAATGGCTATGTTTTATTTTTACGTCGCTTAGTAGCATTATTTATTTTTGGTTTAATTCATCAAATGTTTCAGCCTGGGGAAGCGCTGGCGTTATACGCAATTTGCGGATTAATCGTTTTACCGTTTTATAAAGCGAAAAAAGCAGTGAACCTAGTACTAGGACTTATTTTGACAATTGCCTTCAGTGTAATGGGAGTTAAAGAACTATTACCACTTGGCTTAATTTTATTAGGGCTTGCTGCAGGACAATATCGTGTATTTGAAAACCTTGTGCAAAATATAAAGAAAGTCGCTATTTTTACAGGTATTATGTTTGTTTTAAGTGTCATAGCTGTATGGTATCAATATAGGCACGTTCCTGCTGAACCATTTATAAATATGGTACTTGAGAATGAGGATGGAACAATGAATGCTGCAAGCCAATTTTTAAAAATTGGTGTTACAGTTGGACCGATTATTTCAGCTTTCTATGTTGGAGCATTAATTTTATTACTTCAATTAAAACCAGTTCAAACATTGTTAGCACCACTGAAATATTATGGCCGAATGGCTTTAACGAATTATATTGGACAAACTGCAATGATTTTAATCGCAGGAAGTGTATTTAACTTTGCAGAAAACTTAACTTACATGCAGACGTTATATGTATGTATTGCAATTTATGCAATTCAAATTGTATTTAGCGTAATTTGGATGAAAATCTTTAAAATGGGTCCATTAGAATGGATTTGGCGTGTTATTACCTATTGGACGGTAACACCTTTAAAGAAATAAAGAGAGAAGTGGGCTGTTCCTTTTGTGGAACAGCCCATTTTTATTGTCATCTTTTTCGGTAAGTCGCTATTCCTTCGCGGATCGCCGATATATATTGAAAATCGCTAATAAAATTTCATTTATCAACGAACCTTACACACTTATCTTTTTTATATTACAAAAGTGTAAGGTAAATGTAATGTTAACAAATAGCAGTTCGCCTCTAAAAAGCGCAAAATAGGTAATGGAAAAACAAGCGTAGGAGGATATATATGACGAAACCAGTTGTAGACGTGAAAAACGTCCAAAAAGTGTACGGTAAAAAAGGTGAGAACCAATCACATGCGTTAAAAGGTGTTTCATTCTCAATTCAAGAGGGTGAGTTTGTAGGGATTATGGGACCATCTGGTTCTGGTAAAACGACATTATTAAACGTAATTTCAACACTTGATAAAGCAACGGGCGGCGTTGTTGAAATTGCGGGTACGGATATTACGAAAATGAAGCAAGGTGAACTTTCTGATTTCCGTTCACAAAAATTAGGATTCATTTTCCAAGACTTTAACTTATTAGAGAACTTATCTATTTATGAAAACATCGCACTTCCATTATCTCTTCAAGGTGTCGCGTCACGTAATATTGGACCGAAAGTAGAAAAAGTAGCGGATATGTTAGGGATTACAGAAATTCTTCAAAAGTATCCATCTGAAGTATCTGGTGGACAGAAACAACGTTCAGCAGCAGCACGTGCGTTAGTGCATGAACCTGCAATTATTTTAGGGGACGAGCCAACAGGAGCGCTTGATTCTAAAAATGCAACGAGTTTACTTGATGCGATGACAAACTTAAATAAAGATCAAGGCGTATCTATTATGATGGTTACACATGATCCGTATAGTGCAAGTTACTGTCAGCGTATTTTATTCATTCAAGATGGTGAGCTATATAAAGAAATTCACCGCGACGGTACACGTGAAGAGTTTTATAAAGAAATTTTAGATGTGCTTGCGGACTTAGGTACACAAAAAGCGTAAGAAGGGAGGTTCTAGAGCATGTTATTCAAACTTTCCATGTCAGGGCTAAAGAGTAAGCTAAAAGATTACATCGTCTTACTTGTCGGTCTTGTCATGTCGATTTCAATTTTTTATATGTTTCAAACGTTAGCACTAAATGAATCATTTCTTGAATCTAATTCAGTGATTAAATCAATCGGATTTGTATTCCAAGCAGGTTCATTTTTATTAGCAATCATAACGTTCTTCTATATTTTATATGCGAACTCTTTCTTACTATCTCTTCGTCAAAAAGAGTTTGGTATGTATATGATGTTAGGAGCAAAAAAGCATAAAGTTACATTACTTATGTTTATTGAGACAATTGTATTAGGCGCCGCGTCTCTTGCGATCGGTATTACAGTTGGTGTAGGACTTGCAGAAGGTATCGGTCAATTATTAATGAAACAATTAGAATTTGCTGGTGAAGGCTATAAAGCATTTTACCTGCCATCAATGACCGTTACTTGTATTTTCTTCTTTGCATTATTTGTACTATCAGCAATTATGAACAGTATTAAGTTATCACGTATTTCTGTATTGCAACTTGTACATGCAGATGCACAAACAGAACGTGTTGCAGTAAAAGGAAAAATGACAGGTTTAGTTGCATTCCTAGCGGTTATTTTATTAGGAATTGGCTATGCATCAATGATTTATATGGAAAAATTAAGAGAGATGGGAATCCTTATTGCATTAATTACAACAACAGCTGGTACTTACATGCTATTTGGATCACTTCTTCCAGTCATTATTAAAAAGTTAAAAAGTAATAAAAAGCGTAGTGAAAAAGGACTTAATGCTTTTACATTTGCACAATTAAATTTCCGTATTAATAGCTTAACGAAAGTACTTGCTACGGTAGCGATGTTAGTTGCTCTTGGAGCTGGTGCAATTTCAGGTGGTATGGCGTTTAAAAATAACGTTATAAAAATGGTTGATGGTTTAGTAATCTATGATTCAGTAGTTCACAATCCGACAGCTGAAGAAAAGAAAATTTTAGACGGTATTACATTTAAAGAGAAAAGCGAATATCGTTACAAAGTAGATGATAAATACGTTTACTATGTAAAAGAAGATTTAGAGAAAAATCGTCCTTTAGTAAAAGATATGGAAAATATGAAGTCGATGAAGGATTTAGTAAATACGAAGAAGGCTTCACAGGAATTACCAGTAGGCGCAGTTTCTAGAGAAATGAATGAAAAAGATGCGAACGCTAAAGAACTTCCAGAAGAATGGGTCGATGCTTTTAGCACAATTCATCCATATTATATATACGAAGATCATGCGATTAAAATTGTAGATCAAAAAATGTACGATGGGATAAGTGGTAAAGAAGGTATAGCATTTATCGGAAAAGCAGATGATTTCTTAACATATACAAAAGAATGGAAAAAACTTGACGAGTTGCAACTAGATAAATATAAAAATGTAACAGCTGAAAGAATGAACAGTAAATATCAATCTTACGACATGTTCTATGGTGTTGCGAGCGGAACAGTGTTTATGGGCTTCTTCCTTGGAATTGCTTTCTTAGCAATGATGGCAAGCTGTCTTATGTTCAAAATTCTTTCTGGTGCATCAAAAGATATTACGCGTTATCAAATGCTTCGTAAAATCGGTGTACGCCGTGAATTATTAACGAAATCAATTTATAAAGAGTTATTCTTAGTATTCTTATTCCCAGCAATTGTGGGTATTGCTCACGTATTAGTTGGTATGAATATTTTCGGATTTATTTTAGTCGATCCGTACTTCCGTATTTGGGTACCAATCGTAATTTTCGTAGTTATTTACACGATTTATTACCTTATTACAGTTCAATTGTATAAAGGAATTGTTCTTCCGAAAGAAGATTAATAAAAAACCGAGCGAAATCGCTCGGTTTTTATTATTTTCAGAAAAAACACTTTAATGTTACTGAAATGTATAATATAATGTAAATAAGTAACGTAATATAAAAGTAGAAGCAGCTGGATAAGGAAAGGAGGAATCCAATCTATAGAAAGAAGCTGAACTTTTATCCCCTATTTCTTTTCTAACCATAACGTATTTGTACAATTGTAAATTTCCAAATTGAAAACTGCTTGGATCACAAAAGTATATTGTGAAAATAATGGATAATACATGGAAATCTCATAGCATGATAAGGTAAAATGGACAACATGATGAGAAAATTACCGTTCATAAGATGAGGAGAATACATGTATGGAAGTTGTAGAGGCATTAAAAGATATAAACCAAATTGAGGCTATGAAAAAATATTTAAAAGAGCACTCCCAGCGAGATTATCTTTTATTTGTTATTGGAATTAACACAGGATTAAAAATTACAGAACTACTTAGTATGAAATTTGAAGATGTATTACATGAAGACGGGACTGTTAAAGAGTTTTATACTCTTCCTGTGAAAGATGAAAAATTTAAACAAGATATTTATTTAAATACAAAAGTAAAAGAAGCGCTTTTAGATTACGTACAATCTATTGGCGTTAAAAGAGAAAATTACGTATTTCAATCTAATAAAACGCCAAATTCAATTACGCGCCAACAAGCGTATCGTGTAATTCATAATGCTGCAGAAGCAGTTGGAGTTGTTGGTAAAATCGGAACGAATTCAATGCGAAAAACGTTTGGATTTCATGCATACAAAAGAGGGATAGCGATTGCGCTATTGCAAAAACATTTTCATCACGCGACTCCATCAGAGACGTTAAAGTATTTAGGTATCTCAAAGGATGAGACCTTTAAAACGGAGATTGATGTCGATTTATAAAAGCTGTAACTAAAAAATTAGGGGGCGGAAAATATGAATATTAGAGAGAGTGAACTGCCGGGTATTGGATGTAAGTTTGAAGTGATTACAAAAGGTAATGAAAAGATGGTTATCGTTATTCATGATGATGGCCGAAGAGAAATGTACCATTTTGATGCGGATCATGAGGAGAGTATTTCAAGCGTCTCTCTTCGTGATTCCGAAGCGAGACAAATTGCAGCTATATTGGGCGGAATGGTATATAGACCACAAGCTTTAGATACGATTGAAATGGCTTTTGAAGGATTATCAATAGAGTGGTTTAAGGTGGAAAATAATGCACCAGTCGTACAAAAAACAATTGGTAGTTTACATGTCCGAAACACATATAATGTAACAATCATTGCCATTTTGAAAAAGAATATGAAGAAGTTCTTTAATCCAGGCCCAGATTCTATCATTGAAGCTGGCGATATGCTTGTATTATCAGGCGAAAGACATGAAGTAAAAAGAATTATTAATGAGTTGCTTTCAGTAGGAGGGGATTCATAATCGATGGATACTTTAATCTTTGAAGTTGGAACTGCGTTAGTATTAGTCGCTTTTGCAGCTATTCTCGCTGCAAAGTTAAAGTTCTCGATTATTCCGTTTCTCATTATACTCGGTATGCTAGTGGGGCCTCATGCCCCAGATTTAGGGCTTATCGATTTAAGATTTATTGAAAGCGGAGAAGTTATTTCCTTCCTCGGCCGTGTTGGCGTTATATTCCTCTTATTCTATTTAGGCTTAGAATTCTCAATTAAAAAATTAATTAAATCAGGAAAATCAATTGCTTTTGGGGGAACTGTTCATATATCACTTAATTTTATATTAGGTTTACTTTACGGATATATAATGGGTTTCCCCTTATTAGAAACATTAATTATTGCTGGGATCATAACAATTTCATCGAGTGCAATTGTTGCGAAAGTAATTGTTGATTTAAGAAGATCTGGTAATAAAGAGACGGAGCTAATTTTAGGAATCATTATGTTTGACGATATCTTTTTAGCGGTATATTTATCAGTCGTTTCAGGATTAGTACTCGGAGGGGCAACGTCATTTGTAGGTGCTCTTACATCCATTTTAATTGCAGTAGGATATATGTTACTATTCTTTGTAGTTGCTAGAAAAGCTACACGATTTTTAAATAAAATGTTAGATATTTCATCCAATGAAATTTTTATTATCGTAATATTCGCTATTTTGTTCTTCGTAGCAGGATTTTCAGAAACGATTCATGTTGCAGAGGCGATTGGAGCATTATTATTAGGGCTCGTCTTTTCTGAAACAGAGCATAGTGATCGAATTGAACAGCTCGTTGTTCCGTTTCGTGATTTCTTTGGAGCTATATTCTTTTTCAGCTTCGGTTTAAGTATAGACCCATTTTCGCTTGGAGGAGCAGTGTGGTTGGCATTAGGAGCAGTTTTCATTACTCTTATCGGTAATTTTACTGCTGGAATGGTTGCGGGACGTAAAGCCGGGTTATCACATAAGGCTTCTACAAATATCGGTTTAACACTTGTATCACGCGGAGAATTTTCCATTATCGTCGCTAATATTGGAATTGCGGGCGGCTTAATGGCAATGATTAAACCGTTCTCAGCTTTGTATGTTTTAATATTGGCATCGTTAGGACCTTTGTTAACGAAAGAATCTGGGAGAATATATTCCTTATTAGATAAAATATTTAAATGGAGCGCTAAAGAAAGTGCGAAGAGAGAAAAAGAAGTTGGATAGTAGAAATAAGGGAGACTGCATGAACTTTATGCAGTCTCCCTTATTTCTATATTGTTACGGATTTCGTTTTTTGTCGGTAAGTCGATATATTTAGAAAATCGCTGATATATTTCAAGTTGTGGTCGATATAATTGGAAAATCGCTGATATATTTTCAAGCAGGGATAAATATAATTTCATTTACCGATAAACCATTATCTGAATTTCATCAACTATTAATCAGTTGCCTTCCTATTTAAAAACGACTACAATTTTACTGTTATATATGAACGAAAAAAATAGAATAGGAGGGGAAACTATGCCAAGGAAAGTATGGCTATTAGTAGCTGGGATGATTATTAATGTCACGGGTGCTTCTTTTTTATGGCCTTTTAATACAATTTATTTGCATGATCACCTAGGAAAATCTTTATCTGTGGCCGGGATGGTACTAATGATCAACTCGCTTACTGGTGTAATCGGAAACTTGCTCGGCGGTGTTTTATTTGATAAATGGGGCGGTTATAAATCAATTTTAGTAGGGATTGTCATTACACTCGTATCGATTTTAGGTCTTGTGTTCTTCCACGGTTGGCCGTTATATGTTGTGTGGCTAGCGTTAATCGGCTTCGGTTCTGGGATGGTCTTCCCATCGATGTATGCGATGGTTGGTACGGTTTGGCCAGAGGGCGGAAGACGAGCGTTTAATGCGATGTACGTTGGACAAAACGTTGGTATTGCGATTGGAACAGCGTGTGGTGGTTTAGTTGCTTCATATCGTTTTGATTATATTTTCTTAGCGAACTTTATTTTATACTTTGTTTTCTTCTTAATTGCTTTTATTGGATTCCGTGGTATGGAAGACAAGAAAGAGCCAGGAGTGCAAAAAGAAGTTGAGACAAAAAAAGGTTGGTCACTTACACCTGGATTCAAAGCACTTCTTATCGTATGTGTAGCATATGCTTTATGCTGGGTTACATACGTACAGTGGCAAGGAGCGATTGCAACACATATGCAAGAATTGAATATTAGCCTTCGTCACTATAGTTTATTATGGACGATAAACGGAGCGATGATTGTTTGTGCGCAGCCACTTGTTAGTATGCTAATTCGCTGGATGAAGCGTTCTTTAAAACAGCAAATTATGATTGGAATCTTCATTTTTGCGGCGTCATTCATTGTGTTAAGTCAAGCGCAGCAATTTACGATGTTCCTCGTTGCGATGGTAACATTAACAATTGGTGAGTTATTTGTATGGCCTGCGGTTCCAACGATTGCAAATATACTTGCACCAAAAGATAAATTAGGGTTTTATCAAGGGGTCGTAAATAGTGCGGCGACTGTAGGGAAAATGTTCGGGCCGGTCGTTGGCGGAGCAATTGTAGATTTATACAATATGGAAGTATTGTTTATAGCAATCATGGTAATGCTTGTAGTAGCGCTTATAGCAACGAGTATTTATGATAAACGAGTAAAAGTAGAAGAAACAGTTGAAGAAAAAATTGCAGTTTAGTTTGACGGAACATGTTCACATGTTTTAGAATATATTTAAATAAAACAACCTTTAGAACAAGGGAGATAGCTCGGCTGTCTTAAGATGAATTCGTTAGTTATTAAGAGTAACGATTAACCGAGAAGTCCTCGCTTTAAGTAAGTCCTTAAGAGATACTAGGTGAAGGATAGTTCACTTAACTTATATGTGTAATAACAGTGAGAAGGAGTAGTAGTAATAGAAGCTGGTTTAGAGAGTTGACGGTCGGTGCAAGTCAATCCACGTTTCGTTATGAACTCGCCTTTGAGTTGCAGTTGTGAAACTAATAGTAGCAATTGCCGTTAATCCACGTTACGGATCTAAGCGAATGTATATTTTTACATTAATTTAGGGTGGTACCGCGGGAATCTATAACCTCTCGTCCCTTTCTAGGGATGAGAGGTTTTTTGTATTTTGGGCGGTGAAAATAAATAGAATTTCAAGGAGGGTATCTCATGAACTTTAATCATCAAGACATTGAGAAGAAGTGGCAAGGGTACTGGGAAGAGAATAAAACATTCCGTACGCCAGATGAGACAGAAAAACCAAAATTTTATGCACTAGATATGTTCCCATATCCATCAGGTGCAGGCTTACACGTAGGACATCCAGAAGGTTATACAGCGACAGATATTTTATCTCGTATGAAGCGTATGCAAGGGTATAACGTTCTTCATCCAATGGGATGGGATGCATTCGGTCTTCCAGCAGAGCAATATGCACTTGATACTGGAAACAGTCCGGCAGAATTTACAGAGATTAATATTAATACGTTCCGTAATCAAATTAAAGCATTAGGCTTCTCTTATGATTGGGATCGTGAAGTAAATACAACAGATCCAAACTACTACAAGTGGACACAATGGATCTTCCTAAAACTATTTGAAAAAGGTTTAGCTTACGTTGATGAAGTACCTGTAAACTGGTGCCCAGCGCTTGGTACAGTACTTGCAAACGAAGAAATCATTGACGGTAAGAGTGAGCGCGGCGGACATCCAGTTGAGCGTCGTCCGATGAGACAGTGGATGTTAAAAATTACAGCTTACGGAGATCGTCTATTAGAAGATCTAGATGAGCTTGATTGGCCAGAAAGCTTAAAAGATATGCAACGTAACTGGATTGGTCGTTCTGAAGGCGCAGAAGTACACTTCAATATCGACGGTACAGACGAGAAATTCACAGTTTTCACAACGCGCCCTGATACATTATTCGGTGCAACATACTGTGTACTTGCTCCGGAACATGCACTTGTTGCTGAAATTACAACAGCGGAACAAAAAGAAGCAGTAGAAGCTTACATTAACGCTGTAAAAATGAAGAGTGACCTAGAACGTACAGAACTTGCGAAAGAAAAAACTGGTGTATTCACTGGTGCTTACGCAGTTAATCCAGTAAACGGTGAGAAATTACCAATCTGGATCGCTGATTACGTTCTTGCAACTTACGGAACGGGCGCTGTAATGGCAGTTCCAGCTCACGATGAGCGTGACTATGAATTCGCATCAGTATTCAATCTGCCAATGAAGGAAGTTGTAAAAGGCGGAGACATTACGAAAGAAGTGTACACAGGTGATGGTGCACACGTAAACTCAGCATTCCTTGATGGTTTAAATAAAGAAGAAGCAATCGCAAAAATGATTGAATGGCTTGAAGTAACGAGCGCAGGAAATCAAAAAGTAACGTACCGTCTACGTGACTGGTTATTCAGCCGTCAACGTTATTGGGGTGAGCCAATTCCAGTAATTCACTGGGAAGATGGCACAATGACAGCTGTGAAAGAAGAAGAATTACCATTAGTTCTTCCGAAAACAGAAAACATCCGTCCTTCAGGTACAGGTGAATCACCACTTGCTAACATTGACGAGTGGGTAAATGTTGTTGATCTTGAAACTGGTAAAAAAGGTCGTCGTGAAACGAATACAATGCCACAATGGGCTGGTAGCTGCTGGTATTACCTACGTTACATCGATCCAAACAATAGCGAAGCGCTTGTAGATCCTGAAAAAGTAAAACAATGGCTTCCAGTTGATATTTATATCGGCGGGGCGGAGCATGCCGTACTTCACTTACTATATGCTCGTTTCTGGCATAAAGTATTATACGATATCGGTGTGGTTCCAACGAAAGAGCCGTTCCAACAATTATTCAACCAAGGTATGATTCTAGGTGAAAACAACGAGAAAATGAGTAAATCAAAAGGTAACGTTGTAAACCCTGATGATATCGTAGCAAGCCACGGTGCAGATACACTTCGTCTATACGAAATGTTCATGGGACCATTAGATGCTTCAATCGCTTGGTCTGAAAATGGTCTTGATGGAGCTCGTCGTTTCCTAGACCGCGTATGGCGTCTATTCATTCAAGATAGCGGTGAATTAAGTGAGAAAATTACTGATGCACCAAATAAAGAACTTGAAAAAGCTTACCACCAAACAGTGAAGAAAGTAACAGAAGACTATGTAGAGCTTCGCTTCAATACAGCGATTTCTCAAATGATGGTATTCATCAATGATGCATACAAAGCTGAAACACTTCCAAAAGAATATGTAGAAGGTTTCGTAAAAATGATTGCACCAGTTGCACCTCACATTGGGGAAGAACTATGGAGCAAACTTGGATACAATGAAACAATCACATATGCAAGCTGGCCAACATTTGATGAGGCTAAACTTGTAGAAGATGAAGTTGAAATCGTTGTTCAAGTTATGGGTAAAGTTCGCGCGAAACTAACAATGAGTAAAGATGCATCAAAAGACGAGATGGAAAAACTCGCACTTGAAGCAATTCAAGACCAAATTGAAGGGAAAACAGTTCGTAAAGTAATTGTTGTTCCTGGAAAACTTGTTAACATTGTTGCAAATTAATTCATTCTAAATAAAAGCTCAGAGTATTTATACTCTGAGCTTTTTTGTGTAGAAAATAATCTCAGGATCACCTTCATCTAAATTTTCAATTATTCCACTACGTACAAATAAAAGAGCGGAATTCCAATACAGACAAACACCTATTTTTCTATAGGAAATATGATAAAAAAGGTAGGCTAAATTGAGTAGAAGAGGTGAAAGGAATGAAAGGGATGGACAATAATGCACCACATGGTTTCTTCGGGAGTGGGTCGGATAGTTATGAACAAATGATGTTAATGGGAGGAGGACAACAAGGATACGGTGGAATTCCGAGCTGGATGGGCGGAACACCTGGAGGGTTTTCTACATCAGTAGCGGGTGTACAAACTGGAATTCCAACATTAACAGGAGGATTTCCATCATCGGTAGCCGGAGTGCAAACTGGAATCCCGACATTTGTTGGCGGAGCAGCGGGAGGAGTACCAGTAGGAGTACCAACTACATTTCCTTCTTTTGTTGGAGGAGTGCAGACAGGATTTCCGGTACCAGGAGTAGGTGTTGTAGCAGGCGGAGTAGGTGGTTATCCGCAAGGTATTCACGGTCACCATGTACATCACCATCATCAAGGCCAACACGGTCACCATGTACACCATCACCACCAAGGCCAACACGGTCATCATGGACATCACCACCATCAAGGTCAACACGGCCAACATGGACACCACCACCATCAAGGTCAACACGGCCATCATGGACACCATCATCACCAA
>NZ_JAKUDW010000128.1:0-13893 GCF_022662595.1 Bacillus cereus group sp. BfR-BA-01524
TCAACTAGTGACAAAAAAGAAGAACCGAAGAAAGAAGAAAAATCAACAAACGGTTCTACGGAATCATCTAACGATTCTTCTTCACAAGAATAATAAAGTGAAAAAATCAGTTCCCACTAGGGGAGCTGATTTTTTTATTTTTATCCCGCATTAGCGGGCAGTAAGACCCCAAATTCAAAATTTAGTGAAAGCTAAGAAGTTAGGTCGGGGGGCAACTGCCCGTAAAAGCCCGATTGGTGAAAGCTAATAATCAGTGGGAAATGGCACCCACTGATTAAAGTTTCACTTTATATAAAAATACTCAATTTCGAGAAAAAAGTTGCAATAACAAGGAAAAATGACGAGATTCTCGAATATATATTACAAAAGGGAGGGGATACTGTGTCATTTTTGTTTGTTCTGTCGACTGCTATTATTTTATTGTTTGTTTTATTCACTTTATATTATTATATTGCCGGTAAGAAAGAGGTTCCCCACCATCAGTTGTTAGAAGAAGAATTGGAACGAGAAGAATGACGCCTTTTATACAAGGTGTCATTTTTTTTGGCCATAATAGTCAGTTTTAACGTATTTCTCACAAAAAAACGTAATTTTTCTTAACTTAGTCCGCAAAAATAGTGAACATGTAGCATATATCAGTAGTGCGGGCAATACAATGGTATAAACCAAAGCAAAGAGAGTGTTTGAGGTGAGAAATCGTGAATCATTTCATTATAAATCCAAGAATGTTTAACGCTTACAAACAGCACTCACACTTACTTCTTAGTCGTATGCAGCGAGGCTCATTTCACCCTTCTCACATCCAAATTAGGGAGGCGAGTGGTGTGCACGATTACATCAAAGAGAGAACTATCAAGATTGGTAAGTATATCGTGGAGACAAGAAAGACAGTGCGTGTCATTGCAAAGGAATTTGGGGTATCAAAGAGTACAGTCCATAAAGATTTAACAGAACGTCTACCAGAGATTAATCCAGAGCTCGCAAATGAAGTAAAAGAAATTCTTGATTATCATAAGTCTATTCGTCATTTAAGAGGTGGAGAAGCAACAAAACAAAAGTATAGAAAAGAAGATGTAGAGAAGCCTGTACGTCAATAATGTTACAGTAGCAAACATTCCGTTCACATTCGGTAATATTTTTCAGAAGAATTCTTTTTGCGAATATTACGTTTCTGTTAAATTTATGATAAAATCAGAAATTAGGTGAAAAGAATTCGGGTGTAACCTGATTTTGAATATCGAGGAGGAAAAAACGGGAATGTTTGCGCGAGATATCGGAATTGACCTAGGTACGGCTAACGTATTAATTCATGTTAAAGGTAAGGGTATTGTATTAAATGAGCCATCTGTTGTGGCCATTGATCGTAATAGTGGTAAAGTATTAGCAGTCGGTGAAGAAGCGAGAAGTATGGTGGGACGTACGCCTGGTAATATTGTAGCAATTCGTCCACTTAAAGATGGTGTAATCGCAGATTTCGAAATTACAGAAGCAATGTTAAAGTATTTCATTAACAAATTGGACGTAAAGAGCTTCTTTTCAAAACCTCGTATTTTAATTTGTTGTCCAACAAATATTACATCAGTAGAACAAAAAGCAATTCGTGAAGCTGCTGAACGTTCAGGTGGTAAAACAGTATTTTTAGAAGAAGAACCAAAAGTAGCCGCAGTTGGTGCTGGTATGGAAATCTTCCAACCAAGCGGTAACATGGTTGTTGATATTGGTGGAGGTACAACAGATATCGCTGTACTATCTATGGGTGATATTGTTACCTCTTCCTCTATCAAAATGGCTGGCGATAAGTTTGATATGGAGATCTTAAACTATATTAAACGTAAGTATAAGCTATTAATCGGAGAACGTACTTCAGAAGATATTAAAATTAAAGTTGGTACAGTATTCCCAGGTGCACGTAGCGAAGAGCTTGAAATTCGCGGACGTGACATGGTAACAGGCTTACCACGTACAATTACAGTATGCTCTGAAGAAATTACAGAAGCATTAAAAGAAAATGCAGCTGTTATTGTACAAGCTGCAAAAGGCGTATTAGAGCGCACACCACCAGAATTATCTGCAGATATCATCGACCGCGGTGTTATTCTAACAGGCGGTGGAGCTTTACTACACGGTATCGATATGCTTCTAGCAGAAGAACTAAAAGTACCAGTATTAATTGCTGAAAACCCAATGCACTGCGTTGCGGTTGGTACAGGTATTATGTTAGAGAATATCGACAGATTACCAAAGCGTGCTTTGAGATAATTTGAAAGAACTAAGGCTGACGCCTTAGTTCTTTTTTTCGTTTTTATATTTTTTTATTTTGTTTTTTTGCGAAAATGGAAGGAAAATAGAGAAATATGAAGGAAACAGGTAAAATATTCATATATATGGTTAAATTTAATATTTCCTTAATTGAAAACGTTTATAATATAATGAGTCGAATACGACATTAAGGCAAATAATGTTTCAATACATATTGCCTTTCCCTAATTTGGGCATACACTCCTTTCCACCTCCGTGTCAGTTGCAAAAATGTGCAACTATTTTAATGGAATAGAGTGTGTGCATTTTTTTTAGGAAGTTGTGCTAAATATAAAATGTTACTTTGTAATGACAAACAATAAACAAAATGGGATAATAGCAATATGTCCAAGTGGTAAGACCAATATTACAAAAGGGGCGATTGTTACATGCTAAATATAGAACAAATTAAAGAAATCATTCCTCACCGCTATCCATTTTTACTTGTTGATAAAATATTAGAAGTAGATGAAGGCAAAAGAGCGGTTGGGATTAAAAATGTATCCGCAAATGAAGAATTCTTTAACGGACACTTCCCTGACTATGCAGTTATGCCTGGTGTACTTATTGTAGAAGCATTAGCACAAGTCGGAGCAGTTGCAGTATTAAAGAAAGAAGAAAACCGCGGAAGACTTGCTTTCTTTGCAGGTATCGACAATTGCCGTTTCAAAAAACAAGTACGCCCAGGTGATCAGCTTCGTCTAGAAGTAGAAATGACACGCGTACGCGGCCCGATTGGAAAAGGAAAAGCAATCGCAACAGTAGATGGTGAGGTTGCATGTGAGGCAGAAATTACATTTGCGATTGGTGATAAAAAAGAATAGATAGTACTAAAAAATCTCCTTGTGAAAAGACAAGGGGATTTTTTTAATTTCTGCTATATAACGATGAAACGATAATTTGCAAACTAATCAGAAAATAACTTGTAAATAGATGGTAATTACCATATACTTACTTTATTATTTATCTAGAAAATAGGATAAGTGATAAAGGGAATAAAGAAATAAGGGCATTGTCATATTGTTAAGGTACTTAAATAAGACAAAGTAGAATGTTATTGATTATGATGAAATGTGGGGAAATCAGCAAGAATATTAATTAGACGTATGAAATCGAGCATAAGAGAGAGAAAAGGGAAATGTCGCATTTCACAAAAGGAGATTATGAATATGTTCGGGAGAAAGAAAAGAAAACCATTACGACAATTAATTACACATAAAGAGCCTAAATCGCGTATTACAGAACAATACCGTAACATTCGTACAAACATTGAGTTCACATCTGTAGATAATCATGTTCGTTCTATTATTGTTACTTCAGCAGATCCAGGTGACGGGAAAACAACGACAATCGCAAACTTAGCAGTTGTTTTCGGACAACAAGGAAAGAAAGTTTTACTAATTGGAGCTGACTTGCGTAAGCCGACGATACAAAACTTATTTGCCATTCATAGTTCAAATGGGTTAAC
Organism: Bacillus cereus group sp. BfR-BA-01524; assembly: GCF_022662595.1. Taxonomy (NCBI): domain Bacteria; kingdom Bacillati; phylum Bacillota; class Bacilli; order Caryophanales; family Bacillaceae; genus Bacillus; species Bacillus cereus group sp. BfR-BA-01524. The sequence continues at coordinate 3,767 of NZ_JAKUDW010000128.1, forward strand.
GAACTTATTATCAGGACAAGCAAAACTTATGCAATGCATTCAAAAAACAGATATAGAGAACGTATACTTAATGGCAGCAGGTCCAATCCCGCCAAACCCAGCAGAATTATTAGGGAGCCGGGCGATGGACGAGGTGTTACTAGAAGCATATAACATGTTTGATATTATATTAATCGACACACCACCTGTCCTTGCGGTTACGGATGCACAAATACTTGCGAATAAATGTGATGGAATCGTACTCGTTGTACGCAGTGAAAAGACAGAAAAAGATAAAATCGTAAAAGCGAAACAAATATTAGATAAAGCATCAGGAAAACTACTAGGTGTTGTTTTGAACGATAAAAGAGAAGAAAAAGAGCAATATGGTTATTACTGAAATAAAAAAGCCAATAAGATACTTGTTGGCTTTTTTCTCATTTTGAAATTTATTTCTCAAGTTACATAGCATAAAAAACATGATAAAATAAAAAATTTGGAAAATCATTGGAATGTGTTGTCATATTTAAGATTATTTTGTAAGATTAAACTTGTTTCTTGTGAACAAATATAGAACTGAATTATTAAAAATAAAAAATGTAAGATTTATATGTTATAATTTTTCCTATGTGTAAATTTTAGAAAGTTGGAGGAACTTATGGAAGAAACAATTAGTCTAAAAGAGTTATTTCATATCTTAAAAAAACGTTTAGCAATGATCCTCGTAATCGCATTTGGTGCAGCTATCGTAAGTGCTATCATTAGCTTTTTCTTTATGACACCAATCTATCAATCTTCGACGCAGATTCTCGTTAATCAGAAGAAGCAAGAAGGAGCAGCGATTCAATACAATGAGGTACAAACAAATATTCAATTAACAAATACATACAAGGTTATTATTAAAAGCCCTGTTATTTTGGATCAAGTGAAAGAAAAGCTAGGTTTAAATATAACAGTACAAGAGCTAAACAATAAAATTGAAGTAGCTAATGAGAAAGACTCACAAGTAGTGGCGGTAACTGCGCAAGATAAAGATCCAAAACTAGCTCGTGATATTGCTAATACAACTGCAGAAGTGTTTCAAGGTGAAGTTGCTAAAATTATGAGTGTTGATAACGTAACAGTATTATCAAAAGCAGAAGTTGCAGAAAATCTATCTCCAATTAAACCACGTCCAATGCTAAATGTAGCAATCGCTTTCGTTATTGGTTTAATGGCTTCAATTGGTCTTGCATTCTTACTAGAATACTTAGATAACACAGTGAAAAAGGAAGAAGATGTAGAAAACTTACTTGGCTTACCGGTGTTAGGTATTGTCGCTCGTATGGATGAAGAAACATTGAACGTGAAATCACACGCTCCATCATCAAGAAAAGTGAGGGGACAAACAATTGGCTCTTAATTTATTTAAAAAGAAAAAGAATCATCGTCAACGTCGTCAATTAATTGCTCATCAACAACCGAAATCACCAATTTCAGAGCAATATCGTAATATTCGAACGAATATTGAATTTGCAGCTGTTGATACGAATTTACATTCATTAATGGTAACATCGGCGAACCCAAGTGAAGGGAAAACGACAACGACAGCTAATATGGCAGTTGTGTTTGCTCAACAAGGAAAAAAAGTATTATTAATTGATGCGGATATGCGTAAACCAGCAATGCATCAAATGTTCCAAGTAGATAATATTTTCGGACTAACGAATGTATTAACACATAGTGAACGTTTAGAGAAATGTGTACAAACGACATCTATAGATAATCTAAGCTTTTTAGCATGTGGCCCAATCCCACCAAATCCAGCGGAATTATTAGGTTCAAAATCAATGAAAGAACTTCTTGGACAAGCGTACAGCATGTACGACTTAGTTATTTTTGATATGCCGCCAATTTTAGCTGTAACCGATGCGCAAATTATGGCAAATGTATGTGATGCTTCTATTCTTGTTGTTCGTAGTGAATCAACAGAGAAAGAAACAGCAGTAAAAGCAAAAGGATTGTTAGAATCGGCTAAAGGTAAATTGTTAGGTGTTGTTCTAAACGATCGTGAACGTGAAGAAGGCTTATATTATTATTACGGTGCAAACTAATTAAAAGAGTGAGATATGGTTGAAACATATCTCCTTTTTTCCCTTGAATATGAGAAATCTCTCATATTCAAGGGAAAAAAGATTTTTATATGAGAGAGGGAGGATGAAACAAATGATAGATTTACATTGTCACATTTTACCTGGTATCGATGACGGTGCACAGACGGTAACAGATAGTTTAGCAATGGCACAACAAGCTGTTTCAGAAGGAATACATACAATTGTTGCTACACCACATCATCAAAATGGAAAATATATAAATGAACATACCTCAATTATTCATGGAGTAAAACAACTAAATGATGAACTACAACAACATAATATCCCACTTACTATTTTACCGGGACAAGAAGTCAGGTTATATGGTGATTTATTAGAGGACTATGAAGCTGGTAAAATCGTTACTTTAAATGAGACAAATAAATATATATTCATTGAATTTCCATCTAATCATGTACCTCGTTATGCTGAACAACTATTATATGAACTGCGCGTTAAGGGAATGATTCCAATTATCGTTCATCCGGAACGTAATGCCGAGTTAATCGAGCGGCCAGATAAGTTATATAACCTTGTAAATAAAGGGGCATTAACGCAAGTAACGGCAGGTAGTTTATTAGGGAAATTCGGTAAAAAAATTAAAAAGTTTTCACTTCAACTTGTAGAACATAATTTAACACATATGGTCGCTTCAGATGCACATAACACAACGTCAAGAGGATTTCATTTAGCAGAAAGCTATGAATTAATTGAGAAAGAATTCGGAATGAATGTTATGAGTGATTTGAAAGAAAATCCGTACTTATTAATTAGCGGGAAGGCAATTTACAAAGAAGATCCAGAACAAATACGTCGTAAAAAATTGTTTGGTATTTTTTAATTGAAGAGTTTTGGTGATGTCTCCTAACCGTTATCAACGGGGGCACTCGGTCGTGCTGTGGGTAGAAAATTTATTTTCGAACCTACCTTAGACGCTTGTCGTCGGGAGTATGACGTGAGGATGGGTTGGATGCCCATAATTTATTTGTAATAGAAACTCTACCTATGGAGTTATAAGTATGACTCTATAGGTAGGGTTTTTGTTATTGTTACATATAAATGAATAGATATAGGGGGACTAAAATTGAAAAAAGTAAGAAAAGCAATTATCCCAGCGGCTGGTCTTGGGACAAGGTTTTTACCAGCAACAAAAGCGATGCCGAAAGAAATGTTACCGATCGTTGATAAACCGACAATTCAATACATAATAGAAGAAGCGATTGAATCAGGAATTGAAGATATTATTATTGTTACTGGAAAAGGTAAACGTGCCATTGAAGATCATTTTGATCATTCATTTGAACTAGAACAAAGCCTTTTAGAAAAAGGGAAGTATGAAATGCTTGAAAAAGTACAAGCTTCTTCAAAAATTAACATTCATTACATAAGACAAAAAGAACCAAAAGGACTCGGACACGCAGTATGGTGTGCGCGTAAATTTATTGGAAATGAGCCATTTGCGGTATTACTTGGTGATGATATTGTACAAGCAGAAACACCATGTTTACGTCAATTAATGGATCAATATGAAGGTACACAGTCATCTGTTATTGGTGTACAAACGGTGCCAGAAAATGAAACAGATCGTTACGGTATTATTGATCCAGTTGAACAAAATGAACGTCGTTATCAGGTGCGTCAATTTGTAGAAAAGCCAGCTCAAGGAACAGCACCATCTAATTTGGCAATCATGGGACGTTACGTATTAACACCAGAAATCTTTATGTTCCTAGAGAATCAGCAGACGGGTGCAGGTGGCGAAATTCAATTAACAGATGCGATTCAACGTTTAAATGAAATTCAGCGTGTGTTTGCTTATGATTTTGAAGGGATTCGTTATGATGTTGGGGAGAAGTTTGGATTTATTAAGACGACAATTGAGATGGCACTCCAACATGAATCCTTAAGAGAAGAGTTAATGAGTTATATGAAGGAACTTGTAAAAAAAGAAAATGTACATATTTAAAGTGAGGTGAAAAGGCATTGGCCTTAACTAAAGTATCAAGTGGAGCTGTAAAAGAACAAGGAATGCTTGTTGCTGAAGAGATAAATCAGAACGTGTTTTATTTATTTATGAAGCGTGTAATAGATATACTAGGTTCATTATGCGGCCTTATTTTTCTTTTCCCTGTTTTACTTGTTATAGCGTTACTTATTAAGTTAGAAGATCCTAAGGGTTCCATTCTTTTTAAGCAGGTTCGTGTTGGGAAAAATGAAAAGGAATTTGGAATGTATAAATTTCGTTCCATGGTGACAGATGCAGAAGAACGATTAAAGGATTTATTAGAACATAATGAAGTATCAGGGGCAATGTTTAAAATGAAAGAAGACCCCCGTGTCACGAAAATTGGCAAGTTTATTCGGAAAACGAGTATCGATGAATTACCACAATTATTAAATGTACTAAAAGGTGAAATGAGTTTAGTTGGACCGCGTCCACCGCTTCCAAGAGAGGTAAAAGAATATACTTTGTATGATAAACAGAGATTGCTTGTTACACCAGGTTGTACAGGACTATGGCAAGTTACAGAGAGAAATAGTGTTGGTTTTGCAGAGATGGTGGAATTAGATTTAACTTATATTAAAAAGCGTAATATTAGGTTTGATTGTAAGTTAATATTAAAGACGGTATTAGTTTTAGTTGGCTCAAAAGATGCCTATTAATGAATAGTTCAATTAATAGGTTAGATTTAAAAAGTGGTAGTTGGTACACTAACTTGTATTTAAGTATAAAATGTCTGCAAGGGAGATTTTTAATATGAATATAGCGGTAGTAGGGACTGGATACGTAGGTCTAGTGACAGGTGTAGGTTTATCAGAAGTAGGACATAGTGTTACTTGTATTGATATGGATGAAAAAAAAGTGGAGAAAATGCAAGATGGGCAATCACCAATTTATGAGCCTGGTTTAGATGAATTAATGTTGAAAAACATTGAAGCTGGACGCTTAAATTTCACTACAGACCATCTAATAGCATTTAAAGATGCTCAAGTCATTTATATAGCGGTAGGTACTCCTGAAAATGAAGATGGAACAGCAAACTTAACTTATGTTAATCAAGTTATAGAACAAATTGCTCAAAATGTAAAACGAGATATTATAGTAGTAACAAAAAGTACAGTACCTGTAGGAACTAATCATTATATTAAAGGTAGATTAAAAGAGCTATTAGTGAAAGATATTAAAATTGAGGTAGTATCAAATCCGGAGTTCCTTCGAGAAGGATCTGCCGTTTATGATATATTCAACGGTGATCGTATTGTAATTGGTGCTGAATGTGATGAAGCATTAGAAGTAATGCGTAAGGTTAATAAACCTTTTGGTATTCCTATATATGAAACCGACATTTGTAGTGCTGAAATGATTAAATATGCTTCTAATGCATTTTTAGCTACAAAAATTAGTTTTATTAATGAAATTGCTAACGTATGTGAAAAAGTAGGTGCTGATGTAGAGAAGGTAGCCCTTGGAATGGGGTTAGATAGCCGTGTTGGTAATCAATTCTTAAAAGCTGGAATTGGTTATGGGGGCTCTTGTTTCCCAAAAGATACAAAGGCACTTAAAAAAATCGCAGAAAATGTAGACTATGATTTTAGCTTGTTAAGTTCGGTTATTCAATTTAACAATAAGCAACAAAGGAAGTTACTTGATCAAGCTATAAAGGATTTTGGAACATTAGAAGGAAAAAAAGTAGGTATATTAGGACTAACTTTTAAGCCTAATACAGATGATATGCGAGAAGCAGCTTCACTAGTTATTATCCCAGAACTTATAGAAATGGGTGCACATGTAAAAGCTTATGATCCAATAGCAATTGATAATGCAAAGAAAATCTTACCTAGTACAATAGAGTATGTAAATGAAGTAATAGAAGCGATTAAAGATACAGAAATTGTATTTATTTTAACAGAATGGGATGAAATTAAATCTATACCATTAGAAAAATTTGGAATAGAAATGAAAGATCCAAATATATATGATGGCAGAAATTGTTTTGGAATTGAAGCTGTGAAAAATAGTGATATAAACTATTTTTCAGTAGGAAGAGAAGCCATTAAAAGAAGCAGTGTAAGGGTTTAAATTATAATTTTCAACTAGAGATTTGTAAAAAAGTTAGTATCAATTATATAAGGTATATGAAGGAGGGGGAATATTGAAAATATGTTTTGCAGCTTCATCAGGGGGACATCTAGAGCAATTAATGATGCTACATCCAATGATGAAAGATCATGATAGTTTTATTTTGACAGAGAAGACAAATTACCAATTTAATTCAAAAGGCATTAAGTCTTATGATGTCATTCAAATTAATAGAAGGGAATTCTCCTTCTTTTTTAAATTTATTATTTTAGTTTTTCAGTCTATATTTATTTTATTGAAAGAAAAACCGGATGTTGTTATCTCTACTGGAGCATTAGCGACAGTGCCCATGTGTTTATTAGCTAAGTTGTTTAAGAAGAAATTAATTTTTATAGAATCCTTCTCTAAAATCACTTCACCGACTATTACAGGTAAATTGATGTATAAGTATGCAGATTTATTCTTAGTGCAATGGGAAGATATGAAACAATTTTATCCAGATGCAACTTATGGAGGCGGAATATATTGATTTTTGTAACAGTAGGTTCCCAAAAATTCCAATTTAATAGATTGTTAAAAGAAGTTGATCGTTTAGTTGAAGAAAAAAAAATAAAACCAGATGAAGTGTTTGCTCAAATTGGTTATTCAACATACGAACCACTTTATTACTCATACAAGAAATTTTTAAATAAAGAAGAATTTTTGGATTTAATGTTTAAAAGTGAAATAGTGATTACCCATGGAGGAACAGGTTCTATTATAAACGGGGTAAAACAAGAAAAGAAAGTAATAGGTGTTCCTCGAACTGTAGAATATGGTGAACATGTAGACAATCACCAATTTGAAATAATTGAACAATTCACAAATTCAAACTTGATATATGGAATTTCAGATGTTAAAGAACTAGAAAAATCATTAGATGTTGTGAAAGAAATGAATTTCAAAAAATATCAATCTAATACTAGTAATATTATTGATATACTTGAGACGTTTTTAAAAAAGACTCTATGATGCATATAACTAAAAATATATAGAAATAGGTGAGCGAATGAAAGTTATCATGATTGGATCTCACATACGTGTAACAGGTGGGATTACCAGAGTGGTAAAGAACTATATACAAGCGGGCCTTAATGAGAAAACTGATTTAGAATATTTTCCAACTTATTATGGCAGTAATCATTTTGTAAATATAGTTTATTTTATAATTCAATATGTAAAGTTGTTCTTTAAACTTAATATACTAAAAAAACAATATGATATAGCTCATATTCATATGTCGTATAGAGGAAGTTTTATTCGAAAAAGTAAAATTATAAAGATGTTGCATAAGAATGGTATTCCAGTTGTATTACATATGCATGGCTCTCAATTTAAAGATTTTTATAATGAAAGTTCGGATAAAAGAAAGAAAGATATTGTGGATGCATTAAACAAGGTAACTGTGATATTAGCTTTAGGAGAGCAGTGGAAAGAATACTATAAATCAATTAGTACAGCGAAAGTGGTTTCTTTAGATAATGCAGTTTTTCCGAAAAACGTCAGCAGCAATTCCCAGGATGCGGTTTATATCACAACAATGGGAGTACTTTCTCAAAGAAAAGGTACATATGATTTGATTGAGGTAGGCGCTAAATTAAAAGGAAAAATAGATAATAAATATAAATTTGTTTTAGCCGGTGATGGAGAAATCGATAAGGTCAAAAAGAAAATTGCTGAAATGGAATTAGAAGATTTGTTTGTTGTTCCAGGTTGGATATCAGATGAGACTAAGATAGAAGAAATTTATCGAAAAAGTGCCATTTATGTACTACCATCCTATAATGAAGGCATGCCAATGTCTATATTAGAAGCAATGAGTTACGGTTTACCTGTTATATCTACCGATGTCGGTTCTATTGCTTCTGTTGTAGAAGAAGATAATGGATTTGTAATAAAACCAGGAGATATAAGCACATTGGCTAATAATATTATTTATTTGTTAAATAATAAGTCACATATAGAAAAAATAGGCGAAAATAATGCAGAAAAAATACGTACAAAATATAATGTCTACAACTCATTAGATAAGATGTGTGGTTTGTATGAAGATATTGTAAAAAAAAAATATAAATAAAATTTTGATTAAAGTGAGTTGAAAATGATGCCAGGATTCTTTGGTTTTATTTCAAATAATAAAAGTGTTTTAAATAATGAGCTGGATATGTATGAAATTGTAGATAAAAGCAGTGATTTAATACAAGAAGAAATTGAAATTCAGGGTTCTGGAATATATGGGAAAATTTTTAGGAATGCTGTGAATAAGTTTAGTTTCGATAAAGCTTTTTATAGTGATCAGAAGAATCTTATTGCCATTGATGGAGTAGTTTTAAACAAGCATGATTTATGTGAAAAGTATGATGTTAGTGAAAATGAAATATTAAACTTAATTAAAAAGATGTCAATTGAAGATTCTGAAACTTTCTTCCGACAATTCAGGGGGACTTTTGCAGGAGTTTTTTGGGATAAGGAGACGGATAAATTAAAAGTATTTACAAATCATATTGGTGATAAGGAAGTTTTTTATTACCTATGTAAGGAAAGCCAAGTTTTCTATTTCTCAACTGATTTTAAATCTCTTATAAAGATGGTTCATGAACAAACAAGTAGACAGTTTAAGATTAATAATAATGCAGCTTATAGTTTAATGGTACATTCTCATGTACTATGTAATGAAACGTTATTTGAAGATGTATATAGGTTAACACCAGGGCACTATATTCAATATTCTAGTGGTACTATCGAAAAGGAGTGTTATTATGCCATAGATAATACTCCTATTAGTATTTCAAAAGAAGAGGCTTTAGCTAGGCTGGATACTTTGTTTAGAAATGCTGTGAAAAGGGTTTTTGAGAAAGATTTGGAATATGGATATAAACATCTAGTTGCTCTAAGTGGTGGCTTAGATTCTCGAATGACTGCTTGGGTGGGGCATAATATGGGATACACCAATATGTTGAATTACACGTTTTCACAAACTGATTATTTAGACGAGACGGTGCCCAAAGAAATTACTGATACGCTAAAAAGTGAATGGATGTTTAAAGCTTTAGATAATGGTACATATCTTTACAAGTATTTTGATGAATCAGTTAAGATATCCGGTGCTAGAAGCCAGTCATGTACCATTTCTCATACACTTAGTATGCTTAGTAATCTTAATTTAAAAGAATATGGACTTGTTCATACAGGACAACTTGGAGATGTAGTAATTGGTACTTTTTATGATCAGGGAAGGAAACAAAATTTCAAACCTGGATCTGGAGCGTATTCCACTAAACTGCTGGATAGGGTTCAATACACTGAAGAGAAAGCTGTACATTTAGAGGATCAAGAGATATTTAAATTTTATAATAGAGGTTTTACAGGAGTAAATATCGGACTAAAACCTATGTTTCTCTATACAGAAACAACATCGCCATTTTTAGATGTAGATTTTCTAGATTTTTGTTTATCTTTACCATTAGAGTATAGAAGCGGACATAAGATTTACATTGAGTGGATAAATAAGTTTTATCCTGAAGCAGCAGATTTCATTTATGAAAAGGTAAAAGGGAAAATTAATCGAAAGACGATTACAGTTCAAGGCATACCAGTTCCATGGACGAGCGTTCCGGCGGCGGCAGTAAAATTAATTAAGAATAAATTAGGCTTAAAGTTAAGTTCAAAAAAACATATGCATCCGATGGATTATTGGTATCAAAATAATAAAAATCTAAGAGATTTTTATGAGGAAAAATATAATGAAAATATTAATTTATTAACTGAAGAAAGCCTAAGAAAAGATTGTGAGTTTTTATTTAGAGAAGGAAATACTCTCGAAAAAGATCAAGTAGTTACATTATTAGGTTTTTTAAAACAAATGGATATTTATATTAAATAGTAATGGTAATTTT
>NZ_JAKUDW010000129.1:0-13374 GCF_022662595.1 Bacillus cereus group sp. BfR-BA-01524
AAAATCGCCGATATAAATTTCATTTACTAACTACCCTCCCCCAAAACAAAAAAGGTACCACCACAAGGTGATACCTTTCCTTCTATTACATCGCTTCCGAATCCCACTCATGCTCCTGCTCAACGAATACAATACCTAATTCGTGATGTCCACCAGCATATAATGCAGTTTGTGCAAGACGAAGCTCACCATTTGTATCTAATACTTCTAATTTACAAAATGCTCCTGTCGTCTTCGTTTGAAGCGCATCATAAAATTCCTCGGCGCTTTTTGGAATGACTCCATTTACTTTCGTAATAATTTCTCCAGGCAGTAATTTTAGCTCTGCTCCAATTGTATTTGGAATTGTATCTAGTACAACGAGCCCATCATTGCGTGCAGCAAAATACGCTGGTCTTGTTTCATCGGCAATTTTCTCTTGCATCGAAATTGTGAAACGCCCAAGCATCGCGACTCCCATCGCGATAATTGCAAGTACGTGCCACCAGTAACTTGCGATTCCTAAAACGAGCACAAGTCCTGCTAATCCATAAACACGTCTTCCTGTAAATAATAAAGCTTCCGTCGGCTCATAACTTTTAATCTTTCTCATAAATCCAATTAAAAATGGAACGAGAAATAGAGAATATGTATTTGAACCTATTGAAACGACAGGCCACCATGAAATAAACTGTGTTACCGCATCACCCGGTACAAGAATAAAAATAGGAACGATCCATAAACGCTTTGATTCGTGTAAACCAATCTTTAGCCCACGCTTGCCCTTCCTAATCTTCGGTGTAGAGTATCCTACTGCATTTTTAGAAATCAATAAGCCTTCTACAATAAGCATAACGCCTAGCAAAATAGCAAGGGATACGATGGTATTCTCTTCACCTTCTCGAAGCTGTAAGAAGGAAACTGGTAGCTTAGAAGATAATAGAACACATACAATCGCAATGCTAAATGTATAAGCTGCCGATAAATATCGATACATAGCCGTTAATCCAAATAGTAATGTCCAAATTAAAATGGCCCATAAGCTTGCTTTAGAAACAACAAGTCCAAGCCCAATCGTAATAATAGATACTACTAATCCGTATCCAATCCCTGCAAATAGAGAGGTTCGCAGTTCAAACCAAATATCATAAACTTTAAAAGAAAAATCTTTTCGTTCTCTTAACATACGTAAGTATCCAACGAAGATACTACTTATTACAAATATATAGACAGCAGGGTGTAAGAAAAAACGTCCAACTGCCCGCATTATTTCAAAAATCCACGCCTCCACGAACTCATTCACCACCATTTATATCATTCTTTCTTTTTATATTATCATAACTAAACAAACGTTTGTTTAACACAAAAAAATACAGGCAGCAAACTGCCTGTATTTTTTCTTATTTTGCCATTAATTTTAATGCTGACTGTAATTGTAGATCATTTTCTCCAGAACGGATTTTTTCGATAATTTTAGTTTGAATCGCTTCAGCTGTCTTTTTATCAAGCTGTCCTGTCGCTTCCATCTCATTCGCATTTTGGAATGCTTTCAGCGCCGATTCTGTCTCTTTACTAAAGTATCCATCTTCACGACCTGGTACATACCCTAAGCTCTTAAGCATTTCTTGAGCATGTTTTACTTGTACATCATTTGAATTGTATGAAAGTGTTTTTTCAATTTGAATTGGTGTCGCATGATAATAATTTGGTTGCTTCACTTCTACTGTTGGCGCGATTCCTTTTTTATGAATCCAGTTCCCATCCGGCGTTAACCATTTAAACATCGTTAATTTAATGTTGCTGCCGTCTTTAAATGGAACAGCTTGCTGGACAGTACCTTTACCAAATGTTTTTTCACCAATTAAATCGTATCCTTCTCCTTCTTTCAGCGCACCCGCTAAAATCTCTGAAGCAGAAGCACTTCCATTATCAATTAATACTGAAATTGGATATGGTTTTCTCTCTTTCAGTTCCGTAGAGAATTTCTTCTTCTCACCATTTCGCTGCTCTACTTGTAGCATTGGCTTTTTATTCGTCATAATTTCCCCTAGTATATCTTCTACACTATTTAAATAGCCACCAGGATTACCACGCACGTCAATAACTAAGCCTTTTATATTTTTCTTTTCCAACTCTTTTAACTGATCCTTAAATTCTTTCGCTGTATTCTCAGCAAAAGAAGTGATTTGCATATAACCGATATCTTTTCCGCTCTCTTGCTTCACAGAACTAAACACTGTAAAGATTGGAATCTTTTCACGCTTAATTTTAAATACAATCGGATCAGTTACTCCCGCACGTTTAATTTCAATTGCGACAGTCGTTCCCTTTTTACCACGAATTTTTAATACTGCTTCTTCACGTGATAAGTCTTTCACACTGTTTCCATCTACAGATAAAATTTGGTCATTCGGTTTAATTCCTATCTTTTCTGCTGGTGAACCTTTAATTGGCGATACGATAATAAGCTTATCGTCCGTCTTGTTCACCTCAGCCCCAATCCCCTCTAATTCAGGATCAAGCGATTCACTAAACTGTTTGGCTGTTTCTTTATCCATATACGTGGAATAAGGGTCCTTCAGCGTAGACAACATACCTTGTATTGCACCTTCAACTAACTTTTCATCTTTCACGTCTTCCACATAACGTGAATCAATTAGTGCATACGCCTCATTAATTTTTGCCAAATTCCCTTGCGCAGTGCTAGCATTCCCACTCGAAATTGTTTGCGTTACTTCTGCTGGGTTAACCCCAAATACAGACATGCCTGCAAACATTCCGCCAGCACCAATTAAAAATGCAACAACCATTCCAATAATTGCAACTCTACGTTTCAATGCGGAATTCCCCTTTCCAAAACACACAGGTGGTGTAGCAAAAGGCATCACACAGTGTGTGATGCCTTTACCTATTTCTACTATATGATAAGCTTGTACGAATTATGTTTGCAACTTTTTATACTTTTAAGAAGCGACGAATTGACATTACACTTCCCCACATACCGATTAAAGCACCGATTAACACTAGTAAACCAGCTAATTGGAATACGAAAGGACTGTATGGTAGAAGCTCGAAAATTGTTCCGCCAAGTTTTTCGTTAAACACACCTTGCAACGAATTATACGTAACTAGAATTAGGCCAATTGGAATAATTGATCCTAATACTCCTAAGAATAATCCCTCTAGCAAGAATGGCCAACGAATAAACCAGTTTGTTGCACCAACAAGTTTCATAATTTCAATTTCTGTACTACGAGCATAAATTGTAATTTTAATTGTATTAGAGATTAAGAACATCGCTGTGAATAAAAGACCAGCAATTAACGCAATCCCAATGTTACGACCAGTTTTCACAGTATCAAATAATCGTTCAACTTGCCCTTTTCCGTACTGAACATTACTGACAAACTGCATTTTTTCAACTTTCTTCGCGATTGTCGCTGTATCTGTTGGTTCTTTTGCTTTTACAACGAATACGTTTTTAAGTGGGTTATCTTGTTCAAATAACTCAAACGTTTTTCCGCTATCACCTAAGCTTTTAATTAAACGTTTTAACTCTTCTTCTTTAGAAGAATATTTAATAGAATCTACTTTTGCAATTTTACTCATATCTTCTTCTAATTTCTTTTGATCAGCTTCTTTCGCAGCTGGATCAATGTGTACACGAATCTCTACATCTTGCTCTACTTTTGTCGCAAAATGGTTCATATTCATAATCGCTGTTAAAAAGACACCTACAAGTAATAATGTAACTGTTACTGCACTAACAGAAGCAAACGTCATCCATCCGTTACGTGATAGATTCTTTACACCTTCTCGCAAATGTCGACTAAGGGTCTTAGCCTTCATATCCGTATCCTCCCTCAATCTCGTCTCGAACAATTTTTCCGCCTTCAATCGCGATTACACGATGACGGATTGTATTTACGATATCTGCATTATGCGTCGCCATAACAATTGTTGTACCACGCTCATTAATGCGAGTAAAAATCTTCATAATATCAAGAGCTGTTTCAATATCTAAGTTACCTGTTGGCTCATCGGCGATTACAACCTTTGGTCGATTTACAATCGCTCTCGCAATCGCAACACGTTGTTGCTCCCCGCCCGAAAGTTCACTTGGAAGTGCGTCTGCACGATCTTCAAGGCCTACAAGACCTAGAACTTCTGTTACACGCTCACGAATTGCATCCGGTTCTTCTTCAATTACTTCTAAAGCAAACGCAACATTCTCATATACCGTTAATTTAGGTAGCAATTTGAAATCTTGGAAAATTACGCCTAATTGACGACGAAAATACGGAACGTCTCTTTCTGCCAATGTTTCGATAGTAAGTCCATTTACATTAATAGATCCTGTAGATGGTTTCTCTTCACGATACATCATTTTAATAAATGTAGATTTTCCGGCTCCACTCGGTCCAACTACGTATACGAATTCACCTTGTTTAATGTTAACTGTAAGACCAGCAATGGCTTTCATACCATTCGGGTACTCCTTATAAACATTCGTCATTTTTATCATTATTTATCACCCAATACTTAATGATTTTTTTCGAAATACTTTTCTGTACATCTGAAAATAAAAGACATCCTTCATTTTCACTTATTCATCCTTGTTGAAGGTAGTTTACTTATGCTTTCTTATAAGCAATACCACTCTATGTAATATATTTCAGCAAAATTCTACAAACCCCATTGTAACATCAAACGGTTTCCAATTTGGATACATTTTTGTTACAGTTATGTTACATCCCAGAAAACGGAAAACGAGTTGACTATATTATCAACTCGTCCATTTCACCTTTTTTATTTATGTTCTGCTAACCATTCAGATACTTTTTTCGCATCTTCACCTTGAATAAGTCCTGGTGACATTGAACCGCGGCCTTTTTTAATAATCTCTTCGATATCTGCGGCGTCGTACTTACCGCCTACTTTTCTTAAATCAGGTCCAGTTGCCCCTGATAAATCTGTTGCGTGACATCCAGCACAACTTCTTTGGAAAATTTGTTCTGCGCTGTCTGTGCTTGCAGACTGTTTCGAAGACTTACTCTCTTCTTTATTTCCACATGCTCCTAAAGCAAAAACAACCGATGTCCCTAGCGCAATAGCCAACAATTTCTTTTTCACTTCTATCGCTCCCCATTGTTGATATTCTTTTTATTCCTAACACACTCATTTTCATTATAAGCATTATCTTTATATAGAAAAACTAAGGTTTATTTCATATTCCTCAAAAACACAGTGAGAACCTTGATAAAATAAAGCTTTCATAAGTTGTTTCAATTCTGTGAACAACTTAAAAAACTTCTATAAAGAATCCTTTTTAAAAGGAAAATTAGAAAAGTTCTATATAAATCTTCACCCTATTACCGCTCTATTTTACTATTCTCTACTTTTTACAAAACAATATACAGCATTGTAATCTACATATAATCCCATCAAAAAGAGAAGTTGTCGTTTCCAACTTCTCTTCCTCTTTACTTCATCTATAAAAATAAAATCAAATGCCTTATATCCTCAGCATGCGCCAACAATTTTGTTGGCTTTTTTTCGCTTATTAGATGCGAGAACGTAAGTAAGCATCAATAAACGGATCAATCTCTCCATCCATAACTGCTTGTACGTTACCAACCTCCGTATTTGTACGGTGGTCTTTTACAAGAGAATACGGGTGGAATACGTAAGAACGGATTTGGCTACCCCATCCGATTTCTTTTTGTTCCCCACGAATTTCATCTAATTGTGCCTGTTGCTCTTCTAGTTTCTTTTGATATAATTTCGCTTTTAACATCTTCATCGCATGCTCACGGTTTTTAATTTGTGAACGCTCTGACTGACACGTTACAACTGTATTTGTCGGTGTATGTGTAATACGAACTGCTGAATCTGTCGTATTTACGTGCTGCCCACCCGCTCCACTTGCGCGGTACGTATCAATTTTTAAATCTTCTGTACGTACTTCGATTTCAACTTCATCATTGAACTCTGGTACAACTTCACAAGATACAAACGATGTATGACGACGACCTGAAGAATCGAATGGTGAAATACGTACAAGACGATGTACACCTTTCTCTGCTTTTAAGTAACCGTAAGCGTTATGACCTTTAATTAATAAAGTTACACTCTTAATACCAGCTTCATCACCTGGTAAATAGTCAACCGTTTCTACTTTAAATCCACGTTTTTCAGCCCAACGTGTATACATACGTAATAACATAGAACCCCAGTCTTGTGACTCAGTTCCACCTGCACCTGGATGTAATTCTAAAATCGCATTATTTTTATCATAAGGATCACTTAATAGTAACTGAAGCTCATACTCATTCATTTCTTGAATTAAGCCTTTTACTTCTGATTCTAATTCCTCATGTAAATCTTCATCATATTCTTCTTTTAAAAGCTCATGCGTTACTTCTAAATTTTCGAACGTCTCATCTAACTGACGGAAACTTCCAACCATATCTTTTAACGCATTCGCTTCATTAATTACAACTTGTGCGCCTTGTTGGTCATCCCAAAATCCTGCGCCCATCATTTTTTCTTCTAATTCTGCAATTTGGTTCTCCTTAGTAGGGAGGTCAAAGAGACCCCCTAAAAGCCGCTAATCGCTTAGCCATTTTCTCTAATTCCTGTCTAATTTCTACTAATTCCATTTCCTTCACCTCTATGTAATTGCTGTTACTTTCGTATGAAAACAAGGGAAACTCTCTCCAGTTATTACGGAGAGAGTTTAATTCTTCTTAATTATACATTTTTGATATAAAAGTTTGCAAAGCAGCCAAGCTACCGCCCTATATTACTGAACAATACCACAGCAGTTTTTATATTTTTTACCGCTACCACATTTACATAAATCGTTGCGGCCCACTTGGTCACCTTTTACAACTGGCTTTTTCTTCGCTTCTTCGCCATCGCTAGATGGATGAACAGCTTCACCTTGAACAACTTCTTGACGTTCTAAGTTTTGTTCAATTTCAGCTTTCATAATGTAACGAGAAATTTCCTCTTCAATAGAAGCAACCATTGACTCGAACATCGCGAATCCTTCCATTTGGTATTCACGAAGTGGATCAATTTGACCGTAAGCACGTAAATGAATACCTTCACGAAGGTGATCCATCGCATCAATATGCTCTGTCCATTTCGTATCTACAACGCGGAATACAACAACTTTCTCAAACTCACGCATTTGCTCTTCTGGCATAAGCTTTTCTTTGTCGTTGTAACGCTCTATTAATTTCGCGATAATCGGTTCGCTCATTTCCTCAGGAGCAAGGCGACGTAATTCTTCTTCTTTTATGTCTCCTTCTTGAAGAAGGTTTGTATTTAAGTAGTCAACAAGACCTTTAATGTTCCAATCCTCTTCAATTTCCTCTTGTGTATGAAGCGCAACAGCACGTTCTACTGTAGATTTCATCATACCTTCAATAATGCCACGTAAGTTTTCCGATTCCATTACTTCTTGACGTTGCTTATAAATAACTTCACGTTGCTGACGAAGTACATCATCGTATTGTAATAATTGCTTACGTGCATCATAGTTATTTCCTTCAACACGTTTTTGTGCAGACTCTACCGCACGAGAAACCATTTTACTTTCAATTGGCTGAGAATCATCCATACCAAGACGATCCATCATTGCTTTCATATTATCTGAACCAAATCGGCGCATTAATTCATCTTCCATTGATAAGTAGAACTGCGTCACACCAGGGTCCCCTTGACGACCAGCACGACCACGTAACTGATTATCAATACGACGGCTTTCATGACGTTCTGTACCGATAACTGCTAGACCGAAGATTTTTACATCGTCTCCAAGCTTAATATCTGTACCACGACCAGCCATATTCGTTGCAATCGTTACAGCACCTTTCATACCAGCTTCTGCAATGATATCTGCTTCACGCGCATGGTTTTTCGCATTTAAGATGTTATGACGTACACCTTTACGCGTTAACATTTTTGAAATAAGCTCTGAAGTTTCAATTGCAACTGTACCTACAAGAATAGGTTGCCCTTGTTTATGACGATTTACAATATCCTCAACAACTGCATTGAACTTACCTTCCATTGATTTAAAGATTAAATCGGCACGATCATCACGAATAATCGGTTTGTTTGTTGGAATTACGATAACATTCATATTGTAAATACTACGGAATTCTTCTTCTTCCGTTTTCGCTGTACCAGTCATACCAGATAATTTTTCATACATACGGAAGTAGTTCTGGAATGTAATTGTCGCAAGCGTCATACTTTCATTTTGAATTTCTACACCTTCTTTTGCTTCAATCGCTTGGTGCAAACCTTCGCTATAGCGACGACCTTTCATAAGACGACCAGTGAATTGGTCTACAATTACGATTTCGCCCTCTTGTACAACATAATCTGTATCACGATGCATAACAACGTGTGCACGAAGCGCCTGATTAATATGGTGAAGAAGTGCTACATGTTTTAAATCGAATAAGTTTTCAATATGGAAAGCTTTCTCTGCTTTCGTAATACCATCTTCTGTTAACATTACATTTTTCGTTTTCACATCAAATGAATACTCTTTTTCATTTTCTAACGTACGAACGAATGCATTTGCAAACATGTATAGCTCTGTTGATTTTTGAGCTTGTCCCGAAATAATAAGCGGCGTACGTGCTTCATCGACTAAAATAGAATCGACTTCATCGATAATAGCAAAATGAAGTGGACGTTGAACGCACTGCTCTTTATATAAAACCATGTTGTCACGTAAGTAATCGAATCCAAGCTCATTATTTGTGCTATACGTAATATCAGCAGCATAAGCCTCTTGTTTCTCTTCGCGTGACATACTATTTAAGTTAATTCCTACCGTTAAGCCAAGGAACTCATGAAGTTGTCCCATTTCGTTCGCATCACGTTGTGCTAAGTATTCATTGACTGTAACAACGTGAACACCTTTTCCTGTTAAAGCATTTAAATATACAGGTAATGTAGATGTTAACGTTTTACCTTCACCCGTTTTCATCTCAGAAATATTTCCTTCATGTAAGGCAATACCACCCATTAACTGTACGCCATATGGACGCATTCCAAGAACACGAGTTGCCGCTTCGCGAACAACTGCAAAAGCTTCAGGTAGTAGATCATCTACTGTTTCACCTTTTGTTAGACGTTCTTTAAATTCAAGCGTCTTTCCTTTTAATTGTTCATCAGTTAGTGGCTTAATAGATGACTCTAATGCATCAATTTGCTCAACTGTCTTTTGCATACGTTTAATTTGGCGTTGGTTTACATCAAACACCTTTTTTAAAATACCGATCATAGGAAATACGCTCCTCTTTTATTAAAATAAAACTTCCGATTGTTTTTCTTTTTCTCTATTACAATCAGTCGTTATAAAAATCAAATGTATGTTATGCCAATTTTTCTCCTAATTAAAAAAACTAAAATGTATATACCTAATGATAATTGTAACACTTGTCTTATAACTATGACAACAATCGACCGAATGTCTCGTTCTAAATTAAGAAAAGTTTTTTAAAAATCTATTTTCAGCAAAAAAAGCGCAGCCTCATTCGGCTGCGCTTTCGAATTATTATTTAGTTTCGATTAAACCGTATTTCCCATCTTTACGGCCATATACAACATTAGTTTCATTTGTATCAGCATTTGTGAAGACGAAGAAATTATGTCCTAGCATATCCATTTGTAGGATCGCTTCTTCAACGTCCATCGGTTTTAAATCGAATCGTTTTGTACGTACAAGTTCTAATTCATCCTCTTCTACCGCATCCAGAACAGCTACTGCTTCTGGAAGGATAAAGTTCGTTTTCACAGAACCTTTCTCACGTAACTTACGATTTACCTTTGTTTTATGTTTACGAATTTGTCGCTCAAGTTTATCAACTACTAAATCGATAGCAGCGTACATATCGCTATTAGTTTCTTCTGCACGAAGTAATAAATCAGTAAATGGAATTGTTACCTCGACACGTTGCTTGTCAGAGTATACTTTTAAATTAACTTTAATCTCTGGGAATGTATCAAAATAACGCTCTAACTTACTTAGTTTTTTCTCTACATATTCCTTTAATGCTGGAGTTACTTCAATATTTTCACCACGAATGTTGAATTTCATAGATGAATTCCTCCTTTCAAGCCTATGTCCTATAATTTCGACACTGGCTTAAAAACTCCTTCTAACTTTTTTTAAAAAATTAGTGGAATTGCGATTTTTTTATCGTTTTTTGTTGAAATGAAAAGATGCATCGTTTCTATCTTTATTTTATCCTATTAACATCGTGGATAACGAATATAACTGTGGACAATTCGTTACAGAAAAGAAACAACTTTTTGACAACTTACCCTATAACAAAAAACCCCTTGCGAAAAACAAGGGGTTCTACTACATATATATAACGTTGCCACAAACGCAGCTTTCTCTTCCCAAAACAATATCCCCTACAGTTTCACAACATTAGCTGCTTGTGGTCCACGTGCTCCATCTACAATGTCAAACTCTACTTGTTGCCCTTCTTCTAACGACTTATACCCATCTTGTTGAATAGCAGAAAAATGGACAAATACATCGTCACCATCTTCGCGCTCAATAAATCCAAATCCCTTTTCTGCATTGAACCATTTCACTCGTCCTTGCATGTTCATTCCATTCCCTTCACTCTAAAAATCAGGGCATTCGCCCCATATTTTGACTATAACGAATGACAACATATGAAGTCAAAGAAGACTTATCGCCTTTTTATTCTCCCTTTCGACACTGCCATATTAACTTCTACAAAGTGTCAAACTAGATACTTCCCTTGCCCCTCTTTCATATAACAAACTTCCGATTTGCCTAACTGTAATTCCAGTCGTATACACATCATCAACGAGTAAAATATGTTGCTCAGAAAACATCTCTTCTCCCTGAAAATAAAAAGGATTGCTTCCTGACATCCTTTCTTTACGTGTCTTCTTACTTTGCTTTTCTGTTTCCCTTCTTCTTAATGATGGATAAGAAATTTTGACAGGTAAACAAGTTGCTAATAACTCAGCTTGATTAAAACCACGTTCAACTTCCCTTTCCTTACTAAGCGGAACAGCGATAACGGTTGAAACATTAGCAAAATACTTTTGAAATAAACTTCGAAAAGGACGATAAAAAATGCGCACTAACTCTGCATCCCCCCGAAACTTAAACTGCGCTACTATTTCTTTCATCTCATCATCATACATATATAACGAACGGTTTTTAAAAGAACGATACTTCGCCTCTTTCATCCACCTTAGACAATCTATACAAATACCGTCTTCTTGAAATGAGGCAGGAACATATTCTAAAGGCCGCCCACACTCCATGCAAATTTCTCCTATAATATAGGAAAGTTTCTGCTCGCATCTATCACATATATATTTTCTATGACACTTTACCAAAAAATTGTACCAACTAACCTTTTCTACAAAACACTCATCACAAAGTAAACAATGCATTAATCGATCAATCCTTGTTCTTTGGCATTTTTATTCATACCTTGAATATGTTTTTTCGCGCGCACCATCGCCTCTGTCTTACCATAGTGAAAATAAATGACCTCTCCATACGGTGCTTCAAAGCTCCGCCCTGCTCGGCCCGCAATTTGTACGAGTGCACTTTCTGAGAATATTTCTTCTTCCGCCCCTAAAACCGCTACTTGCAAATTTTTCACCGTTACGCCTCGCTCTAAAATTGTCGTTGTAACTAATAATGGGATTTCTCCTTTTCTGAAAGCCGCTACTTTTTCTCTTCTCCCCGGATCTTCTGCATGTACACCTTCAATTCGCTTGTTTAATGATTTTAACAACAGGCTTATCTCTTCTATATATCGCACATGAGGGACAAATAAAAAAATAGAATGTTTTTTATTTAAGTATGTTTGTAACCACTGTAGTAAAACTCGAGGAATTCTTTTATGAATGAGGCTTTTTTTCCAATTCCCGCACCAACAAAATAAAGGAACTGGTAAAGGATGACGGTGATATCGTCCAGAAACAATAACACCTTTTTGTTCACCTTTTTTAAATTTTCGCTTCCACGATTCATCTGGAGTCGCAGTTAAATAAATACGCGCCGCCCTTTCTTTCATCGCTTGTTTTACCGCGTACTGTAACATTTGATCTGCACAATATGGAAAAGCATCTATCTCATCTACAACCATGACATGAAACGCCCTATAATAACGCAATAATTGATGCGTGGTCGCAACGACTAGTACTGCATCTTTTTCTTTATCCACACTCCCTCCATATAAAGCCGCTACCTTTATATATGGAAATACTTCTTGTAATCTCGGTGCTAATTCCAGAACAACATCCGTTCTCGGCGTTGCGATACAAACTCTTTCTCCTTTTTGAAGCGCTTCGTTAATACCGTAAAACAACATCTCTGTTTTTCCAGCCCCGCATACAGCCCAAATAAAAAATAATTCTTTTCGCTTAATAGCCTCTACAACACCTTGTGCCGCCAAATTCTGGCCAGTAGACAACTTCCCGTTCCACTGTAACAAATTTAAATTCTTTTCTCTCTTTCTTTCAGCAATCCCGCGAACAAGTACAGCACATTCACTTACCCTCCCCATCGTTATACACTTCCGGCAATATGTGCACACTTTACTGCACCTTTTACATAAAAACGACGCAAATAGCCGCTGTTCTATATTTCCACAACGCTGACATACATATTTAGAAGCCTTCTTTTTTACACCTTGTACACACACGACCTCTCCCTTCTTTTTCAAATCATTTAATTCCCCCTCTGTAAATCTGAAGAAAGTTCGTCTAATAGCAACTGTTTCCCCGCTAGCATCGACAATCACCTCCATCACTACTATAAACCCTTCTTCAAATCCCGTAAAAACTCAAAAAAGCCGATAACCTACTTATAAAATAGTAAGCTATCGACTTTATACACGTTTTTTATTGAATTATAATTCTATAATCTTCCGTAACCTAAGAAATGTTTTTGGTTGTAAGAGCTATTTACACTACCGTAAGTAACACCTGTTGACTCATCAGCAGCATGAATTATTTGACCGCCACCGATATAAATACCAACGTGAGATACACCTTCTCTATATGTACCTTGTAAGAAGATAAGATCTCCTGGTTTCGCTTCAGATGCGCTAATCTTTTGTACAGAACTCCACAGGCTTCTAGTATCTTGACGACCTAAACCGTAAACGTAAGAGATTAAACCACTGCAGTCAAAACCACCGTTTGAAATTGATGCACTACCCCATACGTATTTTAGTCCTACTAAACCTTTAGCTTTTTCGACAACATCTTGTCTGCCACCTTTATTATCAGCTGGTACTTCTGGAGTTGGAGCTGGTTTTTTCGCTTCTTCTTTTTTAGGCTCTTCTTTTTTAG
>NZ_JAKUDW010000130.1:0-13106 GCF_022662595.1 Bacillus cereus group sp. BfR-BA-01524
GAGTCATTGAATGTACACACGGAGAGATCATACGTCATGTCATTGTCCACGAAATCCACCATATTGGCCAGTTATCTATATGGGCACGTGAAATAGGAAAGGAGCCTGTTTGTAAATGAATTGTTGCTTTCCGTGACTAGAAACTAGCACAGAAAATTTATCAACACCGATAATGATTCCTGGCACTCTTATTCCGTTTATTAAAAATATCGTTACTAATCTTTTTCCCTCTATTAACTTCTTATAAAAATCTTCTTGTGTATGCATTAATAGTTTCTTCCTCTCTTTAAATGTTCTAATCTTTTTAGATCCTTCTTATGGATGCAAAAAAAACGGTTTAATTATAACATTTTCGATATATTAAAATTTTATGATTTTAATATTTTGTTATTCTTACAAGAGGACCCCATAAAAAAATAAAAGTCTTCACAATGAAGTGAAGACCTTTGTTTTTTTATCATCCACCAGTATGACCGTGAGCATATTGTACGATTTTATCCTCGCTAAGAGCTTTTTGTGTATCAGTTACATTGCTAGCGTTAAACATAAACGTGAATACGGCTGTTAATCCAATTAAGCTAGACATTACTTTTTTCATTTTAAAGCCTCCATTTCAAAGTTTTTTTCTTCTGCTTGATGGCTAAGATAAAAATAATCGCTTGCTTTTGAACGGTTATTTTCTTGGTGGAATAAAACTGCTAATTTTTTAGCGTATTCCTGTACGTACTCATGTAGGTTTTCTCTCTCAAAATAAGAGATTCCTGTTTTAATTGTCTTCTCTAATTCGTCAGCAGAGACCTTTTGATTTAATTTTTCTAAAATTAAAAAGTGATGTTCGTATTCTTCATTCTTTAGCTCTTTACAAATCTCTAAGCCTTTCACTATAAGGTTAGAAGTTTCTTTGGACTCACCGATTTTCATATGCTCCCTAGCTTTAATAAAAATTGCTTTATAATCTTTAGGGAGTTCTTGTGTTACTTCAGAGAGGTATCGTATTGCTAGTTCAGATAAATTTTGACCTGAATACATTAAACCTAAGTTATGACGTACAAACGTGATATTCTTTTCTTCACCAGATTTTTTGAATGTATTAATAGCTGTAATGAAATGTTCTTCAGCTTCCTCAAATTGTTTTAAATGAGTACAAGCTAATCCAATTAAATTATCACATAATCCAATATTAGTTTCATATCCTGCATGCTTTTTAAAGATATCCTTTGCTTTGGTAGCTTCTTTGATTGCTGCAAGCGGTTTGTAAATATGATAATGGAAAGTTGATAATTTAAAATAGAATTCAGCATGCTCAATTTCATCGGGAATGTTTTTTAAGAGTAATTCAGCTTGATTATAATGTTCTTTTGCACATGTGAAATCACCTGAAATATTTGAATGAATAGCTTTAAAGAAGTGGTAGTAGTATAGTAGAAACTGATCTGCAGGTACACCCAATGAATCTACTTTATCAAAACTATCTTTTCCAATACTTAAACTATCAAGCATATATTGATGACGAAAGTCTAAAAGAGCATAGTATAAAAGTAGGTTTTGATCTTCTTCAATGTTATGTATTTTTTGATCAATCTCAAGTTTTAAATTATGTGCCTTTCCTACATGTCTGGCACGTATCTCTATATACCAGTCATTTAACATTTTGGTAACTTGCTCGTTCCCCTTTACTGAAGCAATCATTATATATTCCCCCATCCTATAGAAGTATGATAATGTTATATATTACCATTGTAGCAAAATCCCCTTTGTATTTAACCATTTTATATTTATTTTTCAACAAAATTCAGAAAAATAAGTTAATTAATGCATCCTACTTATATTTTAAAAGAAGATATCTATTATTATATATCTGAGAATAGTACAATTGAGGTAACTGAACATGATTAGCTAAATGTAGGAGTATTAGAAGAAATCCATCTGGGAGAGGATATGGGGTAAAAGAGGACGAAAGAGACATGCTGCAGCAGTTAGAGATGGGCGGATTTAATTTTGAAGATGTTGATTGGGGAGACCTTAATCTATTGGATAACGAAATTATGAGTAGTACGGATGCAATAGAAGAGTGGGGAATTGAATCATCGACATTATGTAAAAGAATAAATGATTTCCCGAAAGGCTCAATCCGTAAAATTGGCACTACATAAGCTGTGACTCGATTTGGAATGAGCTGTGTTTCGGTTCGAATAAGAAATATGTAAAAATAAAGTAGGTATGGTGGCGTTCTATGAAGAATCACACAAAAGATTCTAAGGGGCAATTACTACAAACTAATAAGAAATGGTCTCACCTTAAGCAAAAACAGCGTGAAACCATATCAAATTGGCTGAGAGAGGCTTATATAGAGAAGATTAAGTTTCATAATCGTAGATTGAAACCGAGAGAACATGATGATGTTTTAGAAAGTGTAATGAGTAAGATCTATGATCGTGAAATTTGGATTCCAGATCACGAAGTTGAAAAGTATTATAAAGGGAAAATAAATAAGTGGTATAACAAACACATTTCATTAGAAGAAAAAAATAATAAGGAGGAGAAAATATGAAACATAGTATCGGTAATGTTAGTACTTCATATATAATCCGTCTAATTATAAATGATTTAGACACATTTATTACAGCAGGAAAAAGGGAATTTAATTTCTGCTCAGAATCCGGAGTTTCCTCTGTGGAGGAGCTAATTGCGGATTGGTTGGAGTGGTTTAATGATTACCCGCAAGGTATATCGCCAGATGAATTAAAAGGAATTGAAAGGAAGATAGGTGAATTGATCGGGAGTATGTTTATATGGTCTCATCATATTGAAGAAAGAGAAGGATTTATAAAGAAATTTAGCGATTATTTCGAGGAATATATAGGTTTCTGTAAATTAGTTAGGGATGTATACATAGAAGCATTGAATGATGATTTATCGTATTAATATCTTATATACTTAATGTTATTATAAAATGAAATTAAAATAAATAAGGGGAGATATATTATGAATGAAATAGCAACAAATAATAATATGGTAGATTTTTTTGTTAGTTATAATCACAAGGATGAGCAGCATGCCCAATGGATCTCATGGATTTTGGAGGAAGCAGGGTATACAACTATTGTACAAGCATGGGATTTTAAATCAGGTAATAATTTTGCAATATTAATGCATCAAGCTGCCTCAAAATCACGACACACATTAGCTTTAGTATCGGATAATTATTTAGGTTCACAATTTACGCTACCAGAATGGATTGCTGCCTTTGCGGATGACCCTACAGGGGAACGACAAAAATTGATTCCTGTAAGAATAGAAGATATTAAACTAGAAGGACTATTAAAATCCATTTTATATATTGATTTAGTAGAAAAAGACCAAGAGCAGGCTACTAAAGCTATTTTAGAGGGCGTACAAACTAAAAGAAAAAAACCTACTACTCCACCACCTTTCCCTGGGATTATTCAAAAAAAAGCTGATGTTCAAGACTCCACTGTGGAGGATGGGTGGTATAAATCATGGATAGAATCTCGTCTCAAGGAAATTCAAATTGATGGTCCATACCATCAAATTAAGGCTGGAGCGAAATTAGTTATACATTTGATTCCTATTGAAGCAATAACTTCTTCAAAAACATATGATATAGAGAAAATAGAATCCCTCAATTTACGTCCGATATATGGCACAAACAAGGAACCACAAATTAATAAACATGGATTTTGTATTTACTCAAAATTCCAAACGAACAATTTACCTCATTCTTATGTACAGATACATAGAGATGGAACTATCGAAGCAGTGGATACAGGGTTACTAGAAGGTCTAGATAAATATATTCCCGGTATTGCTTTTGAACAAAAAATAATCATGGCCATAGAAAATTACAGTAAAAATGCTCAAGAAAAGCTAGAAATTAAGTTACCATATGTAATTAACATAACTTTAATAGATGTAAAAGATCATTATATTTCATCGGATTATAAGAAGCCTAAAGGGAAAATTACAGATGATACATTACAGTTACCTCCAGCAATAATTAATTCGTGGGAAACGAATATCGGGAGTGCCTTAAAGCCAAGTTTTGATTATCTTTGGAATAATTGTGGTAGCGTTAGATCGCCTAATTACGATCAAGATGGTAATTTTATAAAAGACTCAAATATATATTAATCCCCAAAGATATAAATAGATAACTAGCGCTAGTTAAATTGCAATTTATTTAAATAGAAAGTGAGAGAAAAGTATGCTGAAAAGAAAAGATGAAATAGAAGATATAATTAAATCATTATCATTGTTGCAGTATTATGTAAAATTTAGTTCTAATAAACTAGGTTTACACGATATCAACAAGACATGTGAAGCGTTTTTTTGTGAACTGTTTAATATTTTATGGGGTAATAATTACAAAAGATTGGAATTTGAGAAGAAAAACTATCCCGGGATTGATTTGGGGGATAAAACAAGAAAGCATTCCATGCAAATTACTTCGGATGGTTTAAAAGAAAAACTTTGGAACACGATAGAAAAATTCGAAAAAAATGAGCTATACAAAGAATACAATTTGTTAATTCATTTTATAATAGGTGAAAAACATTATCTTCCTAGAGTTGGTGATAAAATATTATTTGAAAAGAGTGTAACTGATAATACATATTCGGTAGTTAGAAAAGTTAAAAATGCAGAGTATAAAATTATTATAATGGACCTAATGGACTTGCTACTATTGTTTGATGAAAAGGAAAACAAAGTTGTTTCAAAAATACATGAATATATTAAAGAAAATATTAATTCGTCTATAGAAGTGTTGGGGAATAAAGGATATAAAATTGATCCTGATGAATTAAAAGTGTTTACTGCAAACTCCTTTTTAAAATTTTGTGAACCTGAATCATTAGATGAACGAAATGAATTTTTCTCAGAAATCCAAAAATTGGCTAATCAAATTAATGAGATGAGTGAACCTAGTAAAGGATTTTTATATAAAATTTTAGATAACCATCAAAAAAATTCAAAAAATAATTTTGATAGTGTTCAGATAGATCCGTTTGTTATACAAAAAAGCTTAGATTTAAGTGATCGTGATATGGAAAGTGAGATAGCAGTCTTGAGAAATGCAAAACTATTTAATGAAACTGCTTATGAAGATGAGCAAATGTTAGGTATTGAATATTACGGTTATAATGGGCATTTTGACTATATAGTAATGATACTTCAATATTGTAAAGAAGAAGGAATAGATATAAGAAAGCTTATTTTAACTCCAGATTTTTCTTTACTAGATTAGAAATTATACTTATTGCGGATTTAAAATAAAGTCGTACCGTTTTACCTTCTTAGATAGGATTGTCTAAAAGAACTACAACATCTGAAAATGATAAGTGGTTAAAAGAAGGACGAGGAACAGGGCGCGGATTAGATTATAAACCTTTGGTAAACGTTTAAATTGTTTTTTAAGCGAAATTTGTACGTTTCATTGTAATTTTATTACAGATTTTTAATTGGGATGGTGTTATAAGTGGATTTGTTTATTATTGGGAATGGATTTGATCTAGGACATGGTTTACCTACGAGGTATTGGAATTTTCGTTGCTATTTAGAAGAACATCGAGGAGACTTCTTAAGGGATTTCGAAGAGAAATATTATTTCTGGGGAGAAGAGTTACAAACTTATTTATGGAATAATTTAGAATTTAATTTAGCTAATATTGATGAAATTGTATTGACTGAACAAATGTTCCAAAGTACGGATTTGGGGCTGGAAAGTGGAAATATTGGTATAGAAGAAACTTTGAATTATTACTTCGAAGACGAATTTAAGTACATTGAAGAATTAACTATCTATTTAAAAGAATGGATTAAAGTAGTAAATCAAGAGTTGGACGTTATAAATAGAAGAACATCTTTAATCAATGAAAGCCATCAAGATATATTTATAAACTTTAATTACACCACTACTTTGGAGGATATTTATAATATTTCAAGACGGAATGTTTTACATATACACGGTGTAGTAGATTCAGATAATGAATTAGTGTTAGGGCATTCAAATTCATCTAGAATAAATTACTTTAACGAAAAGTATATACATTATCAAAATAGATTTGATGAACAAATGGCACCAATATATAATGTCTTAACTGACTATTGTTCTAAAACATATAAAGATGTAAATAATTATATATATAAACTATCTTCATTGAATTTTGATGCTGTTGAAAGAGTAATTATAATTGGACATTCTTTAGGTGATGTGGATTTGCCATATTTTGAAAAAGTTAAGGAACGTGTTAATAGAAATACAGAATGGCATGTTTATTATTACGATGAGAATGATATTGAAATTTTTAGAGATAAATTGACTCGAATAGGCATAATTGAACAATATATAAACTTTATTCACTGTGACACGTTTTATGATTTACCTTTAGTAGAGCAACAAAAGTAAATTAAAAATGTGTAATTATTTAATTTACTTTTGATCAATCTCTTTTATAAAAATTTCATCATGTCAAAATTAAACCCACACTTTTTGATTAATCTTTATTCCAAACACGTGGACTTCTTCTTCTATTTATAAAACTAACGTTTGCAGCTAAATTTTAACTAAACCTTATTCCAAACCAATACGTATCTATAGTGCCAAAAAAGACACCATAAAATCGGTGTCTTTTTTATTATTATTTCTTGAATAACCTTTGTTCTAAACGATCAACAGCCTCACGTTTCTTCTCATTATTAATATTTGTATAGATACTAGTAACCTCAACAGAGGTATGGCCAAGTTGATCACGTAATAATACTAGGTCCTTGTTTTCTTTATAGTGATTTGTAGCATATGTGTGTCGTAGTTTATGAGGGTTACGCTTCTCATCAAATGCACTTGAATATTTGTCACATAACTTCTATATAGCTCTAACAGTTAACTGCGTATATTTCCCTCTATAATTTGTTACGAAAAGTAAGACTTCATCTTGAGGGCAGTTATATTTACTAGGACGGACTTTTATATATTCTTTAACATCGTCTAAGCAAGAGCGAGTGGCTAATATAGAAGATCTTTTATTGCCTTTACGTGTCACTTTTACTTTCCCCTGACGGAAGTTTATACTAGGGATAGTAAGACTAGCTACCTCAGAAACTCGAAGCCCAGTGCCTAAAATGAGGGTTATAATGGCTATATCTCTTCCTTTATCACGCTGAAAAAAACTATACTTTCGTTGTGATATGCCTTTCAACATTTCTCCGTAATCATTCGCTAAAAATTAAAAAAATACCATCTTACTTGGTACTCGTTTAACAGTCTAAATAGATATAATAAAAAAGAGAATAAGTGCAGTAAAAATATGACTAAATATAAATAGAAAACTTTCGTTTGCAATAGAATGGGAGGATCTAGAATTATAACGAATTAATTTTCTCATTATTAGACCATATATCATAGAAACTAAAATGAGTAGAAGTAATAGCGAAACAAATTGCATCCTATTATAATCCATGGATGTTGCAGTAATAATAGCAGGTTTTATAGCGATGAAATAAATTGTTAAATATATAAAAAGACTTAGAATACAATATAATGAAAAATTCAACACGTTTTTGTACAAATAATTCCCCCCTCTCATAGAAGTATCCTAGTCCTATTTAATTATTACCATCATAGCAAAATAAAGTTAATCTAAAGTTAATTTTAAACTATTTATCAATAAAAATAAGTAATCATAGAATTTCTTTTAATAATTAAATGTATATATTCATAAATATTAATGCACGAATAGTATTATAATAAATTCAACGGATGGTAATAATAATCCTTTTTGAAAGGGTGTATATTGAATGCAGTATTCTTATATCGAGTATTTTGATGGCTGGGAGAAGATATTTCCTAGTGGTAACTTAATCGAGTTTCAAAAGAAAAGATATCTAGAGCTAGATTCTATGGTTATAGATAATGATAAGGAAGCTAAGTATATAAGAGGTAAAAAAGGGTTCTGGTGCAAAAAAACTCTTAAACTTGGACATACTGATATTACTACTATAGACAAGGTGTGTGATAAGTTTGGAAAAGGAAAATTTGTTCAAATGGAAGCATTATCAGCCCGATATAGTTTTATTAATGGGAAGATGGTACCTACGGTACAAACTTAGTTTTCGTAATGTAGTGGAAAGGATGGAGGAACGGCTTATACATTTTTCATACAACGATTATGCGTTGGGTTCATCAGTACGGTCCTGAATTAGACAAACGAATCCGCCGTCATCTTAAACAAATAAACGACTCCTGGAGAGTTGATGAAACATATATCAAAGTAAAAGGTCAATGGATGTACCTGTATCGTGCTGTTGATTGGAAAGGAAATACAATTGATTTTTACCTAAGCAAAACAAGAGAAAAGAAGGCTGCAAAGCACTTTTTCAAAAAGGCCTTGCAGTCTTTTTATGTTTCAAAACCGCGTGTTATAACAGTCGATAAAAATCCAGCTTATCCTATGGCGATGGAACCGTTGGGAAAAAAATCATACCTGTTGGTATGCGACTTAGACAACAAAAGTATTTGAATAACATAGTAGAACAAGATTATCGCTTTATAAAGAAGCAAATTCGTTCTATGCTAGGTTTTAAATGTTTGGACACAGCTATTTCCATTCTTTCTGGAGTAGAAGTCATGCATATGATAAAAAAAGAACAGGTTGATTTACGGAACCAGTCTGTCCAAAATCAGAAGGAATTCATTCATCAATTGATTGAACTTGCAGCATAAGATACGATTCCGTTAGGAATCTATGCATTTTATTATCTTTTATTCTATTTTTGCACTAGAACCAGTCACTTCAAACAGACTTATAAAATTATGTTATTATTTAAATGTAAGACTTAAATTTCAGAATATACAAAACTCAATTATATTCTGATAAACATAATCGAGTTTTATAGATTTTATAGAATTTCAACACTAAATAAACATTAGGAAGGTATATTTATGAAGAAAAATAAAATCCTTACAAACGCTTCTTACTTGTTTGTAAGCAATTTTGTAACTAGATTGATCCTTGCTTTTGCAACAATTCTTTATACAAGATTTGTCGCACCAGAAGATTATGGGAAGTTGACAATTGCTTTAGGTGTTTCGGCTGTAATCTGCTATTTCACGGACGCTGGTTTAACTCATACTTTTATTCGGGAAGGAATGAAACCAAGTGCTAATATCAAAGAGCTAATTAGTAGCTATTTACGTGTGCGCTTAGTTTTAGCTATTATTCTGTCTATCGTTTTTACTATTTTTGCACCTTTTTATTATAGTGATGATTCCTTACTCCCTATAATCTACGCAATTGTTTTACCTACTATGTTTGGCGCTACACTTCAGGGGTGTGGAATGGTTTATTTTCAAGTAACAGAGAGAATGCAATTTTCTGCAGCTATTTCTGTTTTGCAAGGAATTACAGCTGCTTTAGCACTGGTTTTAGGGATGTATTTTAAATTATCTATTTTCTTAGTTGCGCTTATGTATGGTACATCAAGCATGGTTACAGGCCTTGTATCGCTCTTATTATTGTTACGCTATACAAAGGTACATAGTGGTTGGAATAAAAATATTCTAAATCAAATTCTCACTTTTACAATTAATGGGATTTTCATCATGTTAATACCACAACTTGGTCCTATTTTACTAAAAAGTGTTACCTCGTATGAAGAAATCGCCTTTTTTGGAGCAGCATATAAAATACCTGTAGTTTTATATCAACTTCCAGGTGTAATTGCAGCAGCATTTTACCCTCGTTTATTTGCTTATGGTAATGGCAAAGAGTTCGATAAACATCGAGAATTATCTCATTTTGAATTAAAATTAATGTCGTTCATAGGAATTGGCATTTCTCTTCCTTTCATTGCTAATTCAAATTATTGGATTATAACTTTATTAGGCGAAGTGTATGCACCGGCAGGGGATGCTTTAGCTATTCTAGCTTTTATGGTCATATTACAATCAATAAGCTATCCACTCGCTGATTATTTAACAACAAAAGGAGAGCAATGGAAACGAACACTTATAATGGGATTAGGACTATTAGTAGGGATTGCTAGTTATATTATATTAGGTAGTAAATTTGGAATGATAGGTGCTGCACTAGCAGCTATTATAACAGAGGTTACGTTGTTAATAGGTTTTACCCTTTTTGTTCAGCGGGGGATTCGATTATTATTAAGAGGTATTATATTTAATGTAATGTCATTTACGCTTAGTTATTTTATTTATCAAAAATTTTTGATTACCTTTTATCCACTAATATCTTTAATACTAAGTGGGTTGATATACGGATTAATTGTTATTATCATTGATCACCAAATACGTAATATAATTTTAGGATTTATGCGAAAAAAAATAGTTGCTTTATATTCCTGAAGGCGAAGATACTAAAATAGGAAAATATATCATGGTATAAATGAATTTTTTTAATTAGAAAAAAGTCGAAATCTTATTATATAAGAATTCGACTTTTATTAGATTGTAACATCTTATTATTTACCTTTATTTTGTCTGCTCCATATTTATACAGATTTTTATCATCAATGATAAGATAGTACATTAGCTATTCCAGCTAAAATAGCTATCTACCGACCCTTGAAATGCATAGCAGAAAATCCAATTTTTCTTGATTATTCATAAAAAAACATGTTTATCACCTTTATAGAAGCATCTCCGGAGCCACAACTACAATACTACCTTTTCTTTTAGCAAATTGAATAGTTTTTATAAGGCTAAAATTCTGTACATTTTTTCTTTGATATTCCTTCTGAAGACTAGATGTTCTCATCTACAATGTATTTTCCTAGGCTAAGGTTAATTGTATTTATATTCACCTATACAGTTTCAACAATGATTTCTAATCCTTTTTTTCTTTATCTTTTGTTTTTAATCTAGTTGTTATTCTTGGTATATCTGATTTTTTGAGTGGAAATTAGATTTTATAGTACTATTTATAATTTTATTGAAAACCATTGTTTAAATTGTTGTAAATATATTTTCCATTTCTCATGTTTTACTTGCTCTATTTTATTTAGTAAGAGAGAAGATTCATGAAATGCATCATCTCCTTTTAGAGTGCTTTGTAAACCTGATAGTAAAGCATTAATAGATAAAATAACAATGGTAAAGAAAATAACAGGTCCCATCGCTAACCAAGGATAATTTATTAGCTTTTGACTTGTGTCACTAATTAATAAAAGGCTGCCTCCAACATTGAAGGAAAGTGTTTCAAATAATGCTAAATGCATCATTAATATCATTATTTGCAGTATTTGTTGTTGAAACCAAACAAATAATTTTGGAAGTAAATAGGGCTTAATATGAACTTTATATATGTGATAAGTATGTCCACCAAGTAGTTTGGATGTTATAACATATTCACGTTGTAGAAGTAATCTAACTTCATTGCTAATGAGTTGTGTTAAATTTGGTATGCCAATAAGAGTAAGAACTACAATTGTATAACATATCCATTTAGTTTCAGGGATATTATCCATACCTGAAATTGTAGGACGAATTAGTAAAATAGCTAACAATACAGTAGGTGTAAATTGGAAAATGTCAAACACCCAATTAATATATTTTGTCCAAGTATAAAAATAAGCATGTACTACACCAAATAAAAGTGAAAAAGTAAGTCGAAATATACAGATGATTAAAGTGAAAAAAATGGGTGATTTTGCAAAAATAAGAACTTGTTGTAGAACATCTACTCCATATTCCCCAGTACCCAATGGGTGTGTTAAAGAGGGGGGGGTTGGTTTAGATTGAATATTAAGATCTTCAGAAGTAAATGCAATGAAATATTCAAAAACATAGCTAGCAATAATAATGCTTAATAGAATTAAAAATCCTATTAAGAATTGTTTGTTTTTATATAATCTTCTTATCATATAAATGCCTTCTTTCTACTATAATCAATTTTATGATTTCAAATAAAAAATATAACGGAATCATCAAAAGAAGAATACCAATGGAGATGATTTCAGGATTTTGATGGCTAATTAAAAATCTAAATAATCCAAAAGAATTAAATAAAAATTCAAGAATAATCGAATTGGAAATTATTAATAACATGATAGATTTTGCATTATAAAAAATTGAAATTAAAGC
Organism: Bacillus cereus group sp. BfR-BA-01524; assembly: GCF_022662595.1. NCBI lineage: Bacteria > Bacillati > Bacillota > Bacilli > Caryophanales > Bacillaceae > Bacillus > Bacillus cereus group sp. BfR-BA-01524. The sequence continues at coordinate 12,119 of NZ_JAKUDW010000130.1, forward strand.
ATTACGCAAAACATGGTGTTTTAGTATATAAAAATGTTTCAATCCTTTAGCGATTGCTAGATCTATATAACTATTTGACATTTCATTTTTATAGTTAAGTAAATTTATCTTAAATAGATAAATCGTTGGCAAAATTGAAAGAGTTGCAATAGGTAAAAAGTATGTTTTATTAGTTATTGTAGAAAAAGGGATAGTAATAAGCCAATTTGTGTTTTTATATATTGAAATAATGATTAATTGTACAGATATTATTAAAAATAAGTCAGGTATAGCTTCTATGGTGCTCAAACTTTTTGAAATTATAGATTGGATTCTTTTTGGTAAATAGAATGTTAAATTTGCTAAAACTATTGATAAAAATACAGCAATAAAAAAAGCTGAAATTATAATAGTTAAGGTATAAAAATATGACTCTAGTAAATTGGGTAGTAATAAGCGTTTAATTCCATAAATTTCATATGTTAAATGAAATGGGTCTAGTAGGGAATGAATCACTTTTTTTATATAATCAATATATCCTAACCAATTTAATTCTAATATAATTAATTCCCCTTTGTTTTGAGATGTATTCAAAAACAATTTTGGTAGACAGCAAATAAAAACAATTCCTAAAGCAGTTAAAATAATTTGTAGAAAAATTAATATAATCTTTTTTGTAAAGTACATAAAATATATCTCCTTAAAATGATTTGTTTTCATTGTTTTCAACTACTACTATCAAATGTCCTTTTTAATGAGAAAAATAATGATTTAATTTTCGTTTTTTATAAAACGCTACCAGTGCTATATTCTGAACATTTGAATATTCTTAAAATTTCTTATATTGGTGTTGACATTCGAGAAATAGTAATTTATTGTAATTGCTGTAATAAAAAAACTTTAAGTGAGGGGTACAGATGAACAAATTTATACGTGAACTAAAAACAGAAGAACTAACAGAGCATGTTGGAGGAATTGATCCTAAAAATGAAACAGTAATCCATGATGG
>NZ_JAKUDW010000131.1:0-13025 GCF_022662595.1 Bacillus cereus group sp. BfR-BA-01524
GGTCCGCAAGGGATACAAGGAGTAACTGGTGCGACAGGAGATCAAGGCCCACAGGGAATCCAAGGCCCGCAAGGCGACATAGGTCCAACTGGTCCCCAAGGAATTCAAGGGTTACAAGGTCCCCAAGGGATTCAAGGAGCAACCGGAGCCACTGGAGCACAAGGTCCACAGGGTATTCAAGGTATTCAAGGAATTCAAGGTCCGACAGGCCCACAAGGCCCAACTGGAATCCAAGGGGTACAAGGAGAGATAGGTCCAACCGGTCCACAAGGTGTGCAAGGATTGCAAGGCCCACAAGGTCCGACAGGGGCAACGGGAGCACAAGGTCCCCAAGGAGTTCAAGGGATACAAGGCCCAACGGGAGCGACAGGAGCAACCGGATCGACAGGTCCACAAGGAATTCAAGGCCCGCAAGGAATCCAAGGTCCAGCGGGGGCAACTGGAGCAACAGGTTCACAAGGTCCAACTGGAGATACAGGTCCAACCGGCTCACAAGGAATCCAAGGTCCAACTGGTCCAACCGGAGCTGGAGCAACCGGAGCGACAGGAGCGACCGGAGTCAGTACAACTGCAACGTATGCGTTTGCGAATAATACATCAGGAACCGCTATTTCCGTTTTATTAGGTGGTACGAATATACCGTTACCAAACAATCAAAATATTGGACCAGGAATAACCGTTAGTGGTGGAAATACTGTATTTACAGTTGCGAATGCAGGAAACTATTATATAGCCTATACAATTAATTTAACGGCAGGATTACTTGTAAGTTCGCGTATAACTGTAAATGGTAGTCCGCTTGCGGGAACGATAAACTCCCCGGCAGTGGCTACTGGTTCATTTAGTGCACCAATAATTGCTAACTTGCCTGCTGGAGCCACTGTTAGCTTGCAGTTATTTGGATTAGTTGCAATAGCTACATTATCAACGACAACGCCAGGGGCTACTCTAACTATTATTAGATTAAGTTAATAAGCAGAAAACCTTGAAACCTTTATGTTTCAAGGTTTTTTTATCCTTGTATCTGGAAGTAAACTTCGTTAACCAGGGGGAGTGGATACCCTCTAATTATTTAAAGTTTCACTTTATTCACTTGAGCAAAAACATCGCAGTTCGAAAATATATTATAATAGAATGAAAAGAAAGAAATTTGGCAGAAAGGGAGGGTGGCGATGCGGGAGATGGTTAAAGATTTTTTTGGACGCCCACTTCAAGATTTACGTATATCTGTCATTGATCGTTGCAATTTTAGATGTACATATTGTATGCCAGCGGAAATATTTGGGCCAGATTATGCTTTTTTGAAAGATGAGTTTTTACTAACTTTTGATGAAATTGAGCGTTTGGCAAAATTATTTGTTAACATCGGTGTACGAAAAATTAGAATTACTGGCGGTGAGCCACTACTTCGTAAAGATTTAGCAAAACTTATTGCACGTCTTGTGAAAATTGATGGGCTAATAGATATAGGGTTAACGACAAATGCTATCCATTTAACGAAACAAGCGAAGGCATTAAAAGAAGCTGGATTACATAGAGTGAATGTTAGTTTAGATGCGATAGATGACGACATATTTAAGAATATTAATGGTCGAAATATTAATACGAAACCGGTGATTAAGGGAATTATAGCAGCTAAAGAGGCGGGGCTGGAAGTAAAGGTAAATATGGTTGTGAAAAAAGGGATGAATGATCATCAAGTACTTCCGATGGCTGCGTATTTTAAAGAGCAAGGGATCACGCTTAGGTTTATTGAGTTTATGGATGTTGGTAGTACAAATGGGTGGAATTTTGATCAAGTGGTTACAAAACGAGAATTGATTGAGATGATTCATAAGGTGTATCCGCTTGAGCCAGCTGAAGCCCATTACTTTGGTGAAGTTGCGAAGCGATATCGGTATGTTGGAACAAATGTTGAAGTTGGTTTTATTACATCTGTTTCTGAGTCATTTTGTGCCTCTTGTACGAGGGCGAGAATTTCGGCAGATGGAAAGTTTTATACGTGCTTATTTGCGACAGAGGGTTTGAATGTAAGAGAACTTCTTAGAGGAAATCTTTCGGATGAGGAGTTATTAAGTGTTATACAAGATGTATGGATGAATAGAAAAGATAGGTATTCGGATGAACGGACAGAAGAAAGTGCAAAAAATCGTCCGAAAATCGAAATGTCTTATATAGGAGGATAAGAAAGGGGGCTATCGCATGCAGGAGCGATATTCAAGACAAATATTATTTTCTGGTGTTGGAGAAGAAGGACAGAGAAAAATAAGAGAGAAGCATGTGCTTATTATTGGTGCTGGTGCTCTCGGTGCGGCAAATGCAGAAGCGATTGTTAGAGCAGGGGTTGGAAAAGTAAAGATTGCTGATCGTGATTATGTAGAATGGAGTAATTTACAAAGACAACAACTATATACGGAAGAAGATGCAAAGCAGTATAAACCGAAGGCGATAGCGGCTGCAGAACATTTACAAGCGATTAATTCTGAGGTGGAAATAAATCCGGTTGTGACGGATGTAACGGTGCAAGAAATGGAAGAGTTAGTGCGTGATGTAGATTTAATATTAGATGCGACAGATAATTTTGAAACGCGTCTTCTCATTAATGATATTTCACAAAAGTATAATATTCCGTGGATATATGGTGGTTGCGTCGGGAGTTACGGAGTAACGTATACAATTTTACCAGGGAAAACACCGTGTTTTCGCTGTCTAATGGAGCATCCAGCGAGCGGAGCAACATGTGACACAGCTGGTATTATACAACCGGCTGTACAATTAGTAGTTGCGCATCAAATTACGGAAGCGTTGAAAATATTAGTAGAAGACTTTGGGGCGCTTCGTGAAACGATGTTATCGTTTGATCTTTGGAATAATCAACAGATGGCATTTAAAGTGAATAGACAGAAAAAAGATACTTGTTTATCTTGCGGAAGGTTACGTACATATCCGAGTTTAACATTTGAAGCACAAACAAAAACAGAAGTGTTATGTGGGCGAAATACAGTGCAAATTCGCCCGGGTGTGCGTAAGAACTTTAATTTAGAAGAAATTAAAAAGCGCTTACAAAGAAGCGTAGAGATAAAGGCGACACCTTATTTATTATCATTTCCGGTAGAAGAATATCGTTTTGTTTTATTTACAGATGGCAGGGCGTTTATTCATGGGACGAATGATATGAATGTAGCGAAAAGTTTATATGCAAGATATATAGGTTGAACCTAAAGGATTTCCTTTAGGTTCAACGGAGAGAGGATTATGAATTTCTCGTATAATCTCCACTTTTTCCACCTGTTTTTTCAAGTAAGTACGTTTCGCCGATAATCATACCTTTATCGACAGCTTTACACATATCATACACAGTAAGAGCGGTAGCGGAAGCAGCTGTTAAAGCTTCCATTTCAACACCGGTGCTACCTTCTGTTTTAACTTTTACTTCAATGAGTAAACGATATTGTTCTTCTGATTGTTTCCAATCGAAAGAAACGTCAACACCTTTTAATAATAAAGGATGGCACATTGGGATAATATCAGAAGTACGTTTCGCAGCCATAATGCCTGCGATTTGCGCAACTGCTAATACGTCACCTTTCCCAATTTCATTGTGAGAGATTTTATCGTAAATTTCTTTCGTAACGACAATGCTAGAGCACGCAATTGCTGTTCGAACGGTTGCTTTTTTGTCGCTTATATCAACCATTTTTGCGCGTCCTTGGTCATTAAAATGTGTAAATGAAGACATGGAATTCCTCCTTGAAGTAATTTCTATTGAATACATAAAGTTTAATCGAGATAAAAAAAATTGCAAATATGAGGTGAGAAACGATGGTAGAAAAACGAATTCCAATTCAAGTTGCTGAGGCAGTAGAACGGGTAATGAAATATGCGAAGCATGGTGAAGTAGAAGAAATTTCTATTACGGAAAGTTACGGGAGAATTCTCGGGGAAGATGTTGTCTCAGATCATGACGTTCCTCATTTTGATCGTTCCCCTTACGATGGTTTCGCCATTCGAGCAGAAGATACGAAAGAAGCAACCCAAGAGAATCCAATTGAATTTGAAGTAATAGGAGAAATCGGGGCGGGTTCTGTTTTTTTAGAAGAAGTAGGAGCTTTTGAAGCGATTCGCATTATGACAGGAGCAGCTATTCCAGAAGAATGTAATGCAGTCGTAATGCTCGAGCTGACAGAAGGGTTTGAGAAGAACGGGAAAACATATATGAAGTTAAAACGCCCTTTTAATAACGGTGACAATGTGTCGTTTAAAGGAGAAGACATAAAACAAAATCAAGTTCTTGTTAAGAAAGGTGTTGCAATTAATCCAGGTGTTGCGGCCTTACTAGCAACGTTTGGATATAGCACTGTGAAAGTTGTAAAACAGCCTGTTGTCGGTATTGTAACGACGGGAAGTGAATTATTAGAAGTGCATGAGCCGTTACAGCCGGGGAAAATTAGAAATAGTAACTCGTATATGATCGCAGCTCAAATTATGAAAGCTGGCGGGAAAGTTCGTTATTATGGTCAACTCGCCGATGAGCTAGATGCATGTTTTACAGCTATTCAATTAGCGATGGATGAGGTGGATATTTTAATTACAACAGGTGGTGTATCGGTAGGAGATTATGACTACTTACCAGCTATTTATGAAAGGTTACAGGCGAATGTACTCTTTAATAAAATAGCGATGAGACCGGGAAGTGTAACGACAGTAGCTGAAGTTGATGGGAAGTTACTTTTCGGTTTATCAGGAAATCCGTCTGCTTGTTATGTAGGTTTTGAATTATTTGTGCAACCAATTATAAAAACGTATTTGTATGCGAAGGAACCTCACGTATATAGAGCGGATGCTATTTTACAAAAAGATTTTCCAAAGCCAAATCCATTTACTCGTTTCGTAAGAGCGAACGTAACGATTGTGGACGGGGCGTTACAAGCGATGCCGGTTGGTTTAGACAAATCGAGTGCGGTATCTTCACTTGCAGATGCGAATGCTTTTATCGTGTTACCTGGAGGAACGAGAGGATTTGAGACCGGAATGAAAGTATCCATATTATTGTTAGAGCACTCTGAGGGATGTGATTGGCCATGGGCAAAGCCCCTTCAATCTTACAAATAGTAGGATATCAAAATAGCGGGAAAACGACACTTGTAGAGAAAATTGTGCATGTGTTAGCTGAAAGTGAAATGAAAGTTGCTACAATTAAACATCACGGGCACGGAGGTTTTCCAGAAGTAGCGCAAAAAGATAGCGAAAGACACCGTAAAGCTGGTGCTGTCGTAAGTAGTGTAGAAGGTGCTGGATTGCTTTCACTTTCTTCACTAAGAAAGAAATGGTCCTTGCAAGAAATTATTCGCTTATATGAGTTTTTTGAAGTGGATACAATTTTAATAGAGGGCTATAAAAAAGAGAACTACTCGAAAGTAGTGTTACTTCGTTCTGCGGAAGACGTTGAGCTTTTACATAAAGTAGAAAATATAGTAGCGGTTATTACGTGGTATGATGCCCCGGCAAATATACGAGAAGAATATAAAGTATTTCATATAACAGAAGAAGAGTTGTACATAGACTGGTTTTTACAAACGGTTAGGAGTGCGAAATGACAAATACATATTATGAAGTAATTGCTACAGAAATCTCGATTGAAGAGGTAACGAAGAAAGTGATTCGACGTGAATGCGGTGCTGTTACAACATTTATTGGAACGGTTAGAGAGTTTACGAAAGGGCGTCGTACATTATACTTAGAGTATGTTGCTTATAAGACGATGGCAGAAAAGATGCTAGAGAAAATTGGCCTGGAAGTGAAAGAGAAATGGCCGGGGACATATGTTGCGATTACACATCGCATCGGTACGTTGCAAATTTCTGATATAGCGGTTGTTGTTGCTGTTTCAACACCACACCGTAAAGCGGCTTATGAAGCGAACGAATATATTATGGAATGCATAAAACAAATTGTTCCGATTTGGAAAAAGGAGTTTTGGGAAGATGGTGACTCATGGATTGGTGATCAATTAGAAAAAACACCATATCCGGCGGGAGAGCCTGGGAAGGAGCTATAAGTATGATTCGAGTATTGTTATTTGCGCACCTGCAAGAAGAAGCAGGGACAAGTGAATTACAAATAGAGAAAGAAAATATTACGGTTGCAGAGTTAAAAGATGTTGTTGCGAAAGAATATAATGTACCAGTTTCAGAGCCAATTATGGTTGCGATTAATGAAGAATACGCAAATGAAGATGACAGGATCCAAGATGGTGATGTGGTTGCACTTATACCACCAGTGAGCGGTGGTTAATATTGGATTCATTAAAACGACTTTCCTACATAGGGAAAGTCGTTTTTTTATGGCAGTTTTGAGAACACTAATCTATAGAACAAGGAGGGAACTATGAAAAAAATATGTGTAGTTATCACAATGCTATGTGCGGCCTTTTTCTCTTCTCCAAGCAATTCTTTCGCGAAAGAATCAAGGGAACAGCTTTTAGAGAGTGCGTTATTGAATAGGTACTATTCGGTTATTAGACAAGTGACAAAAGATCAATATGAATGTGATTCAGTTATAAATATAAAGCGTCTTGGCAGGACAGATGAATTTGTTCCTAGATTTGAAGTGACTCTACAATTTCTTACATTTCAAGGGGCGCATAATCCGCCAAATGACAAAGTTACACTTACTTTGGAGGATTATTTAGATCATATAAAGGTAAAAAATGTGGAGCGAGAAAAAAATGTTTCTAATGATGTTGTAGAAAAGATTTGTGCTCGCAAAAAAGAAAAAATGAAAGCTCATTCTAATGATTGAGAGCGGCAACTTATTCCGCTATTTACGGGAGGATTAAAGTTTCAATTTATGACATTTTACAGAGAAAGGTAATGGGCGATGGATATATTTTTAGCAATTTTACCAGCTATATTTTGGGGGAGTATTGTGCTATTTAACGTAAAACTGGGCGGGGGACCGTATAGTCAAACGCTCGGAACAACGTTTGGAGCACTTATTTTCTCAATTGTTGTTTATATTTTTATGAAGCCAGTATTAACACCTACCGTTATTGGAGTTGGAGTTGTGTCAGGTTTATTTTGGGCGCTTGGTCAGGCGAATCAATTGAAAAGTATTGATTTAATGGGCGTTTCGAGGACGATGCCAATTTCAACAGGACTTCAATTAGTTGCGACGACTTTATTTGGCGTTATCGTATTTCATGAATGGTCCACGACAATATCTGTCGTCCTTGGGATTTTAGCGCTCGTTTGTATTATTGTCGGTGTTATTTTAACATCACTTCAAAGTGAAGAAGAAAAAAATGCAGAGCAAGCAGCAAATTTTAAAAGAGGTATCATAATTTTATTAATTTCAACAGTCGGTTATTTAGTTTACGTAGTAGTGATTAGGTTATTTAACGTAGATGGTTGGTCGGCTTTATTACCACAAGCAGTTGGTATGGTATTAGGGGGGATTTTACTTACGTTTAAGCATCATCCATTTAATAAATATGCGATACGAAATATTATTCCAGGATTAATATGGGCAGCTGGAAATATGTTTTTATTCATTTCACAACCGCGTGTCGGAGTCGCAACAAGTTTCTCGCTATCGCAAATGGGAATTATTATTTCCACGCTTGGGGGGATCCTTATATTAGGTGAAAAGAAAACGAAACGCCAATTAACGGGTATCGTTGTCGGTATCGTTTTTATTATTGCAGCCGGAATTATGTTAGGTATAGCAAAAAGTTAAAGGAGGTATTGAAATGTATAGTGATTTAGAAGGAAAAGTGGTCGTTATTACAGGATCAGCAACTGGTCTTGGTAGGGCGATGGGAGTAAGGTTTGCTAAGGAAAAAGCGAAAGTGGTTATTAATTATCGCTCACGAGAATCAGAAGCAAATGATGTGTTAGAAGAAATTAAAAAGGTAGGCGGAGAAGCGATTGCTGTAAAAGGTGATGTCACGGTCGAATCAGATGTTGTGAATCTCATTCAATCTGCTGTGAAAGAATTTGGTACGCTTGACGTTATGATTAATAATGCAGGGATAGAAAATGCAGTACCGTCGCATGAAATGCCACTTGAAGATTGGAATAAGGTAATTAATACAAATTTAACAGGTGCTTTTTTAGGAAGTCGTGAAGCGATTAAATATTTTGTAGAACATGACATTAAAGGGTCTGTCATTAATATGTCTAGTGTTCATGAGAAAATTCCGTGGCCACTATTTGTGCACTATGCAGCGAGTAAGGGTGGCATTAAACTGATGACAGAAACGTTAGCGCTAGAATATGCGCCAAAAGGTATTCGAGTAAATAATATAGGACCAGGTGCAATTAATACGCCGATCAATGCAGAAAAGTTTGCTGATCCAAAGCAGCGGGCTGACGTAGAAAGTATGATACCGATGGGCTATATTGGAAAACCTGAAGAAATTGCAGCAGTAGCAACTTGGCTTGCTTCATCAGAGGCGAGTTACGTAACTGGAATTACGTTATTTGCAGATGGTGGAATGACTTTATACCCATCGTTTCAAGCTGGGCGTGGGTAATATGAAAAGGACAAAGAGTTTATCTCTTTGTCCTTTTTTTACAAAAAAAATAGCGTTCAGCTATTTTAAATTTAATGATTAATTGTATCTTGAAGAAATTCTGTTGCTTGATGTTCAGTAACATTTTGTACGAGCGCGACTTCGCTGATCATCATTTTTCGTGCATTATCTAGCATTTGTTTTTCGCTCGCATTTAATGCTCTCTCTTTATTACGGCGAAGTAAATCCCGAACAACTTCTGCGCTATCTTGTAAATTGCCATTTTTCATTTTTTCCATATTCATTGTATATCTTTGTTTCCATGAGAGTGATGGGTCTGACTCCCCGTTTTGAAATTCAAGAAGTATATCATCTAACGTACCTCGATCAACGATATAACGAATACCCGATTTTTTTAATTGATCCATCGGAAGCATTACTTGCATATCTTTACTAATGATGCGTATCACACAATATTGACGTGAAGTACCTAATATTTCTTTCTCTTCAATTGCTTCGATGATTCCTGCACCGTGCATTGGATAAACGATTTTATCACCAATTTGAAACAAATCATCCACCTCCATATGTGGTAACCACTTTTAATGATAGCATACATATGTAAAAATGTCAAATTTTATATAATAACATAATATTTATATTCGAGTCAATAAGATAAAGTTCTTTTTTTATGTTTTTTTTGGGAGCCTTATTTATAGTGATTTTTTTAGAAAAATAGTACAGGTGAAGAAAGAAGGCATATCCACTTATTTTTAAGCATAAAATGTAAAAGCGCTAATACAATATACCTAAATCCGTTCTTTGCAAAGGAGGGAGAGAAGGTGGGGCGCACAATAAAAATTGATATTACAAATAAAGTTGTAGCTAAATTTAGACAAAATTATTTGGAATTATATACGAGTAAATTTATGATAGGTAAGTTTTATGTCTATACTGAAGATAAAGAATATGTGTTAGAAGACGGATATATATATGAGAATGGAAAGTTTTATCGCATCATAGATACGCACCGTGGCAATAATCAAGCGGCGGAGGGCTGCGATCTAGGACGGTGTTAACATGATTCGTGTGAAAGTATTTGATGAAAGTCACGAAAAAGACTTAGAAGATGCTGTAAATGTTTTTTTGAAAAAGATTGATGATAGCAACTTTGTAGATATTAAATATCAAGTTGGTGTTTCCATTAACGACGATGAAAACCAAATTTATTGTTTTTCAGCAATGATCGTTTATAAAGCATAAAAAAGAGCTGGGTGAGCCAGCTCTTTTTTATGCTTTATGTTGGGACAACATGTGTCGGTAATACATTCATAATAGATTGGGGGGCGCCTGATTTCTTTGTCGTTAAAAGAGGCTCCCCTGTTTCATGGTTTTGGGCATCTTTACACATACCAAGGTGATAACGATCACCTAAAAATGGATCAATATAAAAACCGTTTTTGAATACTTTATCATTTGGATGTTTTTCATGATGAATATCAGAGCAGTTAATGCAATAGAACATAGCGTTCAACCCCTTTTTATTTTGTTTGAAAAAAGTGAGTCGGTAGTCATTTCGCTCCTAAGGAAATGTTGAGGAGAAGAGAAATAACTACCTACTCAAATGGTGGGCATATTCCTTCTGATTTGTCATATCTCGCGTATTGTCCCTGAGGGAAGGAGGAGAGACGAAGTACGCATGATATAAGTAAGGCGTTTCTTTCAATATGAATGATGGAGTTTCATGTTGAGAGAAGTTTTTATTTTGTATTGCCTTTGTGAGTATATTATGAGGAAATGCTAAGAGGGTGTTTGTCCTGTTGAAAAAATGTTGAGAATTTCTCAACAGTAAAAGAATTAGCGTTGACATGAAACTAAAAGGTGTTATATTATCGAAGTGAAACCAAAAGGTGTTATGTTATAACGCTGAGTAAAGGAGAATGAAAATGGAACAACAAAATACATTAAATGATATTAAACAAACAATCGTTTTTAACGCGTCCATTCAAAAGGTATGGAGTGTAGTATCAACTGCAGAAGGGATTGCGTCATGGTTTATGCCAAATGATTTTGTATTAGAGGTAGGGCATGAATTTCATGTGCAATCGCCATTTGGGCCATCACCATGTAAAGTGTTAGAAATTGATGAGCCAAACCATTTATCTTTCTCATGGGATACAGATGGCTGGGTTGTTTCATTTAATTTGAAAGACTTAGGAGATAACAAAACAGAATTTACGTTAATTCACGGCGGCTGGAAACATCCTGATGAAATTCTTCCGAAAGCGAATGCGAAGAGCTCTATTATTCGCGATAGAATGAGCGGTGGTTGGGTAGCGATTGTAAATGAAAAACTGAAAAAGGTTGTCGAAGGCTAAGTGTCCTCGTCAGCAGCGAAATATGATGTATTTCAAGCAATTGCTGATCCAACCCGCCGAGAAGTAATACGGTTATTAAGTGACAAAGAGTTACCGATTTCCAAAATAACGGATCATTTTCCGATGAGTCGTACTGCGGTTGTAAAGCACCTTCATATTCTTTCGGAAGCGAATTTAGTAAGTGGAAGAAAAAGCGGAAGAGAGAAGATATATCGTTTGCATCCAGAACCATTAGAGGAATTACAGCAGTGGCTCTCGTATTATGAGCGTTTTTGGGATAATAAATTATCCATGCTGAAACATATTGTGGAGAATGATGAATAAAAAAAGGGTGACCACAATGGTCATCCTTTTTATTGTTGCTCACTTGTTTGTGTAGCTGGCTTTAATAAAAGCCAAGCAATAATTAATGTAAATACTGCTAATACGAAAGTGCTCATATAAATGACGTGTACGCTTGATGCTAATGCGGATTGTGATTCGGTTACTACGTTTGCTGTAGTACCGCCATGTCCACCAGATACAAGATCAAGATTTTTAATACCACGTGCGTGAATCATCGTATTGAAGATTGTACCGAATATTGCAGCACCTAACGTTTGACTAAATGTATTAATAAATGTATTTAAACCAACAGCTGTTCCGCGTGTATGAGCTGGTACGGCTGCTTGAATTGTTACCATGTAAATCGGTGTCACAAGCCCCATTCCTAAGCCGAATAATCCGACTGCTACATAAATAAGGAACGATGGTGAATTGGTTGATAGTGTAAATAATAAGAACGTAGCGACTGATAAAATGCTAGCTCCAAGTAAAATGATTTGTTTTGTTTTTAATTTGCCTACTAAGTTACCAGAGAAAATAGCGCCAAATGTCCACATAACAGGAATTGGCATTAAAATAAGTCCAGCTTCTGTCGCATTTTTCCCTAATACACCTTGACTCCAAATTGGAAGGTACATTGTAATACTAATAATCATTGCGCCAGCAATAAGAGTTAATATATTTATCGTAGATAATGTACGGTTAGAGAAAAGTGCTAAAGGAATTAATGGTTCCGGAGATTTTTTCTCGATGAACAAGAAAATAATGAATGAAATAGCGGCAAAGATTAATAGGCCGATAATTGTCATGTCTCCCCAGTTTTGCTTACTGCTACCTGTTAATAATGCATATAGTAGAGCGATTGTACTTAATGAGAAGACTGTTGCACCAAGATAATCGATATGATGTTTAGCAGGTTTAATAGATTCTTTGTAGTAAATTACAATCATTAAGCAAGCGATAATTCCGAATGGGACGTTTAAGAAGAAAATATAACGCCAAGAAAGAGAATCAACTAAAAATCCACCTACTAACGGTCCGATAACACCGGATACACCCCAAACGGCACTCATCCAACCTTGTGCTTTCGCGCGGTCTTTCGCTTCGCTATATAAGTCTCCAATAATCGTCATTGTGATTGGCATAACAGCGCCAGCACCGATACCTTGAAGCGCGCGGAAGAAAATTAATTGTTCCATCGATGTAACGACTCCGCAAAGTGCAGAACCGACTAAAAAGATTGTAGCTCCGATAAGTAAAACTTTTTTACGACCAAATAAATCAGCGAGCTTTCCGTATATTGGAGTCGAAACAGCTGTTGCAAGCATATAAATTGCATATACCCAACTAACAAGTTCGACGCCTGACAAATCACTCGTTATACGAGGGATTGCTGTACTAACAATCGTTCCTTCTACCGCAGAAAGAAACGTCATTAACATTAAAGACATCATGACTTTTTTTCTCATTTGTTTTCCCCTTACCCTTTTTTAAATATTCAACAATATAAAATATAAAGGTACTAAGGTATATAAAGCAACAAAAAAGCAATGGGAAGTTAAGTGGAGCGTATATTTGTCGTTTCTTGTCGGTAAGTCTATAAATTTGGGGAATCGCCGATATAAGTTGCAGAATGGCTGATATATTTGGGAAATCGCCGATATAATTACAGAATGGCTGATATATCTGTGGAATCACCGATAATAATTTCATGTACCTATTAAAAAAGAAACAGGAATCCCTGTTTCTTTTTTAATATTGCATTTTCGCGTTTTCTCCAGCTGTCGTTCCGGCAATTCTACCAGTAA
>NZ_JAKUDW010000132.1:0-12581 GCF_022662595.1 Bacillus cereus group sp. BfR-BA-01524
CTATAGAATTTATAAATCCTCTCAATCCTTCACCAGTAGCTTTTACATAGTCACCTACCTTAAAATCACTCACTTTAAAAGTAGCACCAACCGCTGGTACAATTTTGACAGTTTGAGTTCTATTATTAGGTCCCACTAACTCAATAAAAATGTCTTCACTAGTCACCTTAATAACACGCCCTTGATTTGTAATTGAATTATCAACAGCTGCACTAGCTTTTTGAGATTCTAAACCTGGAAAGTTTGTACCCGCAAGTACTGTAAACCCTAATGCACTTGCTAACATTACTTTTTTGATATTCATTTTATTACATCTCCATTCAAATTTTATTTTGCATAACTCACTACGTGTAACCATTATAGTTTCAACTTGAAGGAAAGTCGGTTACAAAAAAGTTACATATTAAAAATTAAATGAAAAAATATTTTTATTAATGGGAAACGCTATAGAGAAGACCTGGTAGAGTTATAATTACATAAACTAATTTTTTGAATGGAGAGCAACAAAAGAAACAATATACTTTATAAAGATGATATTGACTTATCGAACGGTTGTAACTAAAATGATTACATCTATGTCTCTACTAGAAGGGAGAATCTCAATATGAAATTTTTTAATATACTTATACTAATATGCTTAATTATTTTGCTATTAATTAGCTGTAAGGCAATGGGGAAATTAGAGGAGGAGAAAATCTATGAAAAAGGGGAGAATCCAACAATAGAAACAAATTTAAAGATAGAAGAAAAAATGGTAGATATTGATGGACAGAGTATTTATTTTAAGCAAATAGGAGAGGGAAAACCCCCTTTGCTTATGTTTCATGGATTTGGAAATTCCTCTGATGGTTTTAAAGATATCTATTCAGACTTAGCAAAAAGTCATTCTATTATTTCAGTTGATTTATTAGGATTTGGGCGTTCTTCAAAACCCATTAATTATTTATATACATTTCCTAATCAGGCAAATATGTATTATAAACTCATGAAAAAGCTAGGATATGACATTTTTGCTATAATGGGG
Source organism: Bacillus cereus group sp. BfR-BA-01524 (assembly GCF_022662595.1). Taxonomy (NCBI): domain Bacteria; kingdom Bacillati; phylum Bacillota; class Bacilli; order Caryophanales; family Bacillaceae; genus Bacillus; species Bacillus cereus group sp. BfR-BA-01524. Next base: position 1,025 of record NZ_JAKUDW010000132.1, read on the forward strand.
CATTCCATGGGAGGGGAGTTAGCTTTAAATTTAACGTATTTATATCCCAATGCAATTACACATCTTATTTTGGTTGATGCACCAGGGGTAGAAACTTTGCAAAAAGAAATATTTTCACCTAAACCAAGTCTAATAGATACATTAGATACAGTAACTGATATAAGAGAATATAAGGAAAATGATGTGAAATATAAAAGGAGTAATATAGACCATTATAAAGAACTACGAAAAATGATAGAAAATCCTATATCAATGGATCCTAAAAAAATACAAGCTCCGACTTTAATAATTTGGGGAAGAAAAGATAAGAGTGTTTCTTGGAAAGATGGCAGAAAATATCAAGAACTAATAAAAAATAGTACATTAAGAGTTATTGAGAATGGATACCATGCTCCATTTCGGCAAGAACCAAAAGAGTTTATTAAGTATATTGAGGAATACTTTGAGAACTATCCTTTTTTAAAAGAATAAAGAAAAGTGTTAAAAATACAAGCTAGTATCAGTTCTTAAAGATTCAATAATTTTTGTACTGAAAATATGACTTTACTTTTCAGTGTTCCTTTGTAACATAGGGATTTTACCAACAAAACTGTTATCAAACTATTAAATTTAGATATTAAAAACCGCATCCCAATTATAAGACATATAGTCATTAATTGGGATGCGGTTTTATTACATTGAAAACCCTTATGTACTTTTACAAAACTCTTAATATAAATAGTTACAAAACATTACGCGTATCGGCTAAATTATAGATAACGCTTTTCTGCGAAAACTACCAATAGGGAATCGTATACTTAGTTGTTATTAGAGAAAATCTAAATTTCTAATGCATTTGCAATAATAAATTTTTACATCTTGTAACCTCCTTTAACTAAATTACATTGTATATAAGAGATCATTTTTGAAGTTAGTAAACATTAACCTTCTTCTAATATCAAACCTATTAAACAATGTAAAAAATCACCTTTTTCCTTTTGACTTAGATATTAAGTATACGTCGTATTAAGTGCAAAATCTTTACAGAAAGGTAACAAGTACTTTTTGTATAATATTTTATAAGTAGAATAGCTGTTGAATTGTAATGCTTTTGTAACGATTTCTCAATTGATGAAAGTTATACTTATGGTGCACACGCTTAGCATGTCACTTTAAAAATAAGAACGAGAAGATGTCAAAAATGTAGTAGAGAACATAGATACAAGTGGGGTTGTAAGAACTGATGTTTCGGGATTAGATTTACCGATATCTATGTGGAGATTAAAATGATTTACATAAGTAATAGTTGGAATTTAGTTATTTGAAATTTAATTTCATTTATATGGGTTTAAGTTACTAATAAAGTTATTATATTGAAAGTGAACGTGCGATAAGGTGAGAAGAAATTTATTGATTGACTAATCAATTGAGAGTAGTGATGAATAGTAGAAACTTCAGTCTAAATAGTGATAGATAAACTAAGTTATAAATATAATCTAGTTTGACTAATTTACAAATCTAAGTCCCTAATGTTTTTCTGGATTTTTAATAATAAAAACGAGGTAAATATATGAAAACGAAAAAAATTTTTTATAAGGCGATATCTATGATAGGACTAACTTCAGTTTTATCAATGGATACATTTGGCCCAATAACATTAGCAGAGGAGAAATCTGTAAATAATAATTTAGAAAATAAAAAATTACAGGCTTTGAAAATAAATTCTCTCGATTCACCTTCAGATAGGGTTACGAGTCCCATTCAGAGATGGATTTTACCAGAAAAAAATTCTAAAGTCCGTACAGGGCCAATTACTCATGTACTTATTCATTTTATGTCAAATGCGGTTGCTAAACCAAAAGATCCTTATAACGTAAGAGACGCTTATAATAGTTTTTTAGATAATGGGTTATCAGCTCATTATTTAATTGATAGAAATGGGTTAGTATACCAACTTGTAAATGAAAACAGAGTTGCATATCATGCTGGGAAAGGTAGTATTTCTAATTATCCAGAATATACAAACAAGCTTAATGAATATTCTATTGGAATTGAACTACTTGGTATCGGAACGTGGAAGGAAATGGAGATTATGATGTCCAGGGAAACATATGATTTAATTTCTCCTCACGATATTGGATATACAGATGTACAATATAAATCCTTAAAACTATTATTAGAGGATATTTATAAAAGGAATCCAAATGTTCAGAATGATAGAGAACATATATTAGGGCACGATGAATATGCAAAAGATAGAAAGACAGATCCAGGTTCTTTATTTGATTGGTCTAAAGTTGGTTTTAAATAATATTTAAGATTTTCAGTAGCAAGCTATTAAGTTATTTATGTAAGAGAGAATAAAAAAGGAGTGAATAGAGCTGAGAAAGAAAACTCTAAAAAAGGTAATGATATTTTTAAAGGTATTTTCAATAAGTGGTGGACTAATAAGTATATGTACACCTACGTATGCAGATGGAGAAAATTCTGTTATCCACGTACAGTCTCGCGATGTTAAAGCATTCAAGGATAGAGAGAAAGCTGAAGCATGGGGGAGGGAACGTTATACTGGTTGGTATAATAATTTGACAATTGTAGAACAAAAATCATTAACAGACTATACAACTGAAAAAGGGTATCAAATAAATAAATATCTTAGACAAAATAAAGGAAATATTAATATTCGAGAAAATAGTTTTCTGAATAGGAACATTATAAATTTAGATAGTGCAATAGAAAAAGCAAAGATGAAAGAATCTATTAAAGTGTATAGAAGAGTAGGAGAAAATGCCTTTGGTATGGAGGCTGATAGTTTAAGGAATAAAAATACAATTAATAGGGAAAAATATCAGGAATTAGCAGAAAGGTTTATGAATAAAGAAATAAAAGAATATGGTTATTTAAGTACAACACTCGTGAGGGAAATTTCTGATGAAGCAAAAATTAAATCACCAGAAATAGCTTTAATGCCAATTATTCTTGAATTAAATATTCCCAAAGGAACAAAAGCGGCATATATAAATGATTTAAGCGATAAACCGTGGGAACTAGAATTATTAGTTGGAAGGGGATCGACTTTTAAAATACATGGGATGTCAATTATTGTAGAAAACGGAAGGGAGCGTTTAAAAGTAACAGCTGATTTATTAAAAAAGTAAGGATTTAATATAGATATGAAAACAAGGGTAATTGAAGATGAGAGTAGTATATAAAAATTCTTTATATATTTTTTTGTTTTACAGAAGGAAGAATGCTGCCTCAAAAATGTGAATATGTGAACCATTTTTAATGGAGAGACGAATGCTGGTAGGCGCAAGCCTACTTTTTTGTATTCTATTAAGAAGAATCTTAGAAAATGAGATGCAATTCATGTTAATAAATAAAGAATATAGAATTCGTATCTATTTGAAGAAAAGACAAGAAGTCTTAATTACAAAAACGATTAGTTGTAGTCGATTTTTATTCAAACGTCTCCATACTATGTGGAATAATACTTACAAAGAAACAGAGAAGAGATTAATTTATTAATCTTGTTCTGCTAAGCTCAATCATTGAACTAATCACCACTTAACGTCCTTATGGACTTTTTGAAGTGGGAGATTCCTGCGAACACCAATGTATCCACCGGTTATCTTAGCAGGCTCTACCCGTAGTCCCTACGGTGAGAACAAAAGTATTTTGTACGTTGACGCACCACACTCCCTACTTTAGCTTGGTTTTCGCAACTTCGGCAAGCATGGGGCGATAGAACGTTGAAGATTTTACGGTTGCAACGTTATTCTGCAACCAACCTTATAACTTCAGTTTTCGAAGAGCAATCTGTACAAGTAAATGATAGCAAACATGTTGGCTTATGCCAACCGACATACACCTCCCACCTAAAATTGGTGTTTCACACCTTCACATTTTTGAGGAAAGAGTCTTCTGACGGAAAACGATAAAATATAGAATGACTCCCCACGTTTTAATTCTAAATGAAATCCTATCTTATAAGACCAAAGAAATCCGTGGAAATATCGTTGTAATAAAAAATAGAATTTTAACTATCTAAAATTGAACTTGTGAAGTTTGCAAATATCTGTGAGATAATAGCACGTATTTTAAATGCTACCACTAGAAGAAATTTAAGTAATAAATACTTTATAGCTTTGTAATTTAGAAAAGATAACACAAAAGATACATAAAAAGGAAACTGAATTGGGGATGATGTGGGATTTAAAGATATTGCTATGTTTTCAAATGGTACTACATATAAAAAGACTAAAATATTTCGCGAATTAAAAAAAGTTAGCGGATACACAACGTATTCTTTCCAGAAAAACAAAAGATTCATTGAACCAAAATAAATAACGTGTGAAAGTGGTACAAGTCCAAAAATATATTACTAATACAAGTAAGTAATATATAGCAAACTTACTTAGATATTTTTTGTTCGTAGTATTTTCCCATGAGATAATGTACAAAAAAATCCAAATCTTGACTGCATCTTAAAACCTCTTCATGTCTTAAGTCATATTTGAGGGTAAGAAATGCTAGCTCATGTTTTTTTTCTTCTATAATTAATTGTAATTCACTTTTTTCTAGTTCCATTTAAACCATTCCTTCGCAAAAAAAATTAAAAATATGTTGATACATTAATAAAAATATCTTTCCAAGAAATAGACTGCTTAAGAGATGATCTTAATTAAAAATAAGTTAAACTGCCTCAAAATAGATTGAAAATAGCGGATATATATATTGTAAATTACATAGTATTAAAAGTCGGTTACAAACAATGTAATTTAATTTACAATTAGCTATTAACATTTGGAAAAAGAGAGTGTACAGCCCTATTTTTTCATGAAATGTAATCAAAATGTCATTGACTTAGGAAAGTATTGTAACTAAAATGGTTACATGTATGAAGAGCGTAGTCATTTTACGTTAAATTCAAATACTATGTAATATTTGAATTTAACATTTTTGAGCGAGCGTAAAAACTGTACATGATTAATTTTATTCGATTGAGGGTATGTTAAATTTTAGTTTGTAACCTTTTTGTAAAGATTTTTAAATCCTTACAAATTATACTTTTCATGTACCAATGAAATTATTTGTTTTAAAAATATTATATAAAGGATAGCGAGTGTATGAGGAACATAATAAACTTTTTCTGGATTGCGATTATATTAGCAGGTTGTTCAATAGAAGAAAGACCCAAAAATTTAATAACTACACCATCTGGTGAAAAATGGTTAGAAGAATTAAAAAGTCAATTGGATAAAAACCTTCCGAATAATTACGAGTTACTTACGCCGGAATCCAATAAAGAAAAACAAATGATTTGGTTATTTAATTCTGAGGAAGGAAAAAAAAAGAAAGCTGTGTTACTTTATAAAAATCCCAATGAGGACTGCAAAGTTCATCTATCTATATATCAACAGGACAATGGGATATGGGAAGATATGGAGGACCTGATTCTCTCTGGGGTGAAGGTCGATGCTTTGGAGATAGGAAATTTCACAGGGAATCAAAAAAAGGAAATTTTGATAGGAATATCTAGTGAAGACGAAAATACTAAAAATACAATGCATGTATTTTCGGTAGAAAATTCCGATCTAAAAGAAATTTACAAACAAGATTATACAAAATTATTTGTAGAAGATCTTAATCAAAATGGTATTAAAGATATAAGTTTAGTGACTTATCAAAAAGATCAATACTTAAAAGTAAATTTCATAGAGAAATTTAATAAACTATCTGAGATTTCATTTGATCCAAACATAAATGGAATAGCAAAAGTGCAACTGGGAAATATTTCGAAAAATAGCAAAGGAATTGTTATTGATAGTGGATTTGGTGCTCATTCAGGAATTACTTATGTAGCTAATTTCATTGAAAATCAATTTAAAAAAATATATAAAGATGATGAAAATCCATTAACTGCAGAATCATTGGTGGAAAGCAAAGATGTAAATAAGGATGGAATTATTGAGTTCCCCAATACATTTGAACCGAAGGGATGGGAGGAACAACCGCATTCTAATCGTCCTTTGTTTGAACGCTATTTACAATGGGAAGGAAATGATTTCACCCCAATTGAGGAAAGATATGTAAATGTGGAGAACGGATATTATATTGAAATTCCAAAAGATTTAATAGGCAAAATTACACTTGAAAATAATAAGACAAAAAATATTCAACGTTTACTTAATACTGATACAAATGAGACATGGCTTCAAATATATACTTTTAACCCTAAAATAGATGTAGATACAAAAAAATTCCAAAAAATATTAAAAAATACCTCTAGGATAATAGCTGTTCCTAATCAATCAAAGTATAAAAAATGGACATCTAATATTAAACCATTGTCCGAATATCAGCAGGATTAAAGGAGACAGAAAGATGCAAACAATTTTAGTACTTGAAGATGAATTAACAATTCGTAGTTTTATTGTCTTAAATTTACAACGTGCTGGTTTCAATGTATTAGAAGCTAGTACTGGTGAAGAAGCATTAGAAATTTTTAGAACGCATCAAGCTATAGATATAGCCTTATTAGATGTGATGTTACCAGGAATAGATGGATTTGAAGTATGCAGAAAAATACGTGATTTTAATGATCAATTAGGAGTCATTATGCTGACAGCATGTGTCCAAAATCAAGAGATAATACAAGGATTAACCATGGGAGCGGATGATTACATAGAAAAACCATTTAGTCCTACGGAGTTAATTGCACGTATAAAATCATTATTAAGAAGAATAAATTTGAATATGAAAGATGGTGATTTAATTCATTCAGGTCCATTTGTATTGAATATTTTGGAGGAGAGTTTATATAAAAAAGGTAAAGAAATAGAATTAACACCAACAGAATATATGATATTGTTTCAATTAATGTATAATTCTTCTAAGCCAATTTCACGTGATGAACTTCTAAATACAATTTGGGGTGAGCATTATGAAGGGGAAACAAAAGTAGTAGATGTAAATATCAGGCGGATCCGTCAAAAGATTGAATTAAATCCTTCAGATCCCCAGTACTTATTAACTATATGGGGGAAAGGATATATTTGGAAGGTAAGTGTGAGATGAAAAAAAAAATCAGTTTATATTTCATGACTGTTATTGTCCTTATGCTCGTATTGTTTGAAGGAGTATTTTCAATCGCAATTCATCATTATTATTATAATGGGATTTTGCATTATGTTGAATCACATGCTAGAGCTAGCACTAAATTTTTTTCAGATTATAATTCTATTTATGATATACGATTGCGAGAATATAGTGGGGATATTATAAATTCTTTCCAATTAAAAGGAACAGAACTACAATTACTGGATAGAAATGGAGTTGTCATACAATCGTCAAATGGTTATATAGTAAATGAAAAAGTGAAAATTCCTTCAATAGTATTAGAGGGGGATGTAAGCCATAGAATTGTTAGCAAAAAGAACGAGGGGAAATATTTGGAAGTGCTAAGCCCCTTTATTCATCAAGGGCAAACTATTGGGATATTAAAGTATTCAACTAATCTTAAGTATGTAAATCAAAAAATTATTGATATTATCTCAGGGACTATTTTAATTGGAATTATTATATCTGTAATTGTTTTAATAGTTAGTATACATTTGGCTAATATATTTATTAAACCAATCCAGTCTATTATTAATGCTTCTTCAAAAATTGCCCAAGGGACGCTGGAATGTGAAATTAGAGAAGATTATCCTGGGGAGTTAGGCGAACTGGCTCGTAGCTTAAACCACATGGTAAAAAAAATAGATCAGACAACACACATGAAAAATGAATTTATTGCTTCTATATCCCATGAATTGCGTACACCGTTAACAGGGATAAAAGGGTGGAGTGAAACATTGGGCACTGTTGATTCATTAACAGAGAAAGAGATAAAACAGGGAATGAGTATTATTACACAGGAAACGGATAGGCTTATTCATTTGGTGGAGGAATTGTTAGATTTTTCGAAATTGGAATTAGATTATCCTAATCTATATAAAGAGAATATTTTATTACAAGAGTTAATTAATGAATCAATTTGGCAATTAGGAACGAAAGCAGAACAAAGAGAAATTAAGATTGTATGTGAATTAGAAGAAGTAGAAATTACAGGTGATAGAGATAGATTAAAACAGGTATTTTTAAATCTGATTGATAATGCAATAAAATATTCAAATATTAAAGGAATAATTACGGTTACTTTATTAAAGAAAGATCAAGTTTTAATACGTATAACTGATCAAGGTATTGGAATTGCAGAAGCGTATTTACCATATATAAATGAATCCTTTTACCAAGTTAATACAAAATCCTCTGGTTCAGGTATAGGATTAGCTATTGTAAAGAAAATTGTTGAACTTCATAATGGTTCAATACAAATTGATAGTGAACTAGGAATAGGTACAACAATTACAATAAAATTACCCATAGAAAATAAAGATTGAATATTTTGAATTTTAATTTTCTATGTAAATAGGAAAGGAACTTAACAATATTAGATATATGTTTGAAATTACATATATAGTATTTTCCCTATTTATAATGATGTACAGTACAGTTTTATTTTTTATGTATCAATCAATTACATCACCGATAGTAAAAGAAGAAAATATAGTCCAGTTAGGCAGGGAACAAAAATATTATGAGATTAAAAAAATTACCTATTATTTATAATGAAAAGGATAGGAAGATTGAGTATTTGACATTTGATGATAGACCAGAAAAACACTTTTAATTTGTTGTAAAAATTTTTAAAAAGATATTTTTTTTGGTTGCAACAAAGTTAAAGCGTTTTCCTAAATTGGTAAAACAAGTGAATTTAGAGGTGTTTTATGTTGCATGATTTTAATAAATTGTATAAAAATCAATAATATGTAAATGAATTGAACTACTCACCACTTAACGCCCTTACGGACTATTTGAAGTGGGAGATTCCTGCGAACACCGATGTATCCAACAGTTATCTTAGCAGGCTCTGCCCGTAATCCCTACGGTGTAAACATAAGTAACTTGTACGTTGACTTACCACGCTTGCTACTTTAGCTTGATTTTCGCTACTTCAGCAAACGTGGGGCGAAAGAACGTTGAAGATTTTAAGGTTGCAACGTTTTTCTGCAACCAACCTCATATCTTCAGTTTTCAAAGAGCAATCTGTACAAGCATATGGTAGCAAACATGTTTGGCTTATGCCAACCGACATTCATCGCCCACCTAAAATTGGTGTTTTACACCTTCACATTTTTGAGGAAGGAGTCTTCTGTCGGAAAACGATAAAAGAAGATCAAAATTCACTTCATAAGGTTATAATAAATTCCCTAGTTTTAATGAGACCATCATATAGAATAAACCTTGGTCTAAATGAAAAAGTACATTACGCAGTCTTTGAAGCAGGCTTTAACGTATTTCCCGAAAGAATTCACCTTCCTCAAGCGTGTGAAGGGATTAGCCCGACGATAGGGAGGAGATGGATTTCGGTTTGGCGGAGCCAAAAGGCTTTTCTTGTTATTTTTCCTTTTATAGAATCAGTCTTATAAAGAATATGATATATTATCACCTTGTATTGGTTGTAAAACACAGAATAAATGTGTTCAATGATGATATATCAGACTATGCAAAAGACATGTTTGTCAGGTTATCTGAGAATTGCAACTTAACTTTGGTAGAGTAGAATTATGATGTAGATTATGTTCATATTTTATTCAAGGCTCATCCGAATATGGAAATGATAAAATTTATTAATGCTTATAAAAGTGCAAGTTCTCGACTCATCAAGAGAGACTTTCCACGAGTGAAGATGAAACTTTGGAAAGAGAAGTTTTTGTTTATTAACTACTGGTGGTTCGCCAATAGAGTTAGTAAAAAATATATTGAAAATCAAGGTAAACTGATATGACGAAGTACAATAAAGTATATAAATTCCGTTTGTATCCAACAGAATAACAAGCATATCTTATGCGTAAAACCTTCGGTTGTGTACGTTTTGTGTATAATAGAATGTTAGCTGAACGAATAGAAGCGTACGAAAAATACAAAGATGATAAGGAACAACTAAAGAAACAAAAATCTCCAACTCCTGCGAAATATAAAGCACAATTTGAGTGATTAAAAGAAGTAGATTCATTAGCTATGGCAAATGCTCAACTAAACTTGCAAACTGCCTATAAGAATTTCTTTAGTGGTCAAAATGACTTTCTAACATTCAAAAGTAAAAAAGACAGAAAGTCTTATACAACGAATGTAGTAAACGGAAATATTATGTTGCTGAATGGTTATATCAAATTGCCAAAAATGAAAAAGGTACGTATCAAACAACATAGAGAGATGCCACAAGATTATAGGATCAAGTCATGTACGATTTCTATGACACCTACTGGTAAATATTATGTGTCCATCTTGACTGAATATGAAAAAGAGATTGTACAAAAAGAAGTAGAGAAAGTTGTTGGATTAGACTCTGCGATGAATGGATTATACGTTAGTTCTGAGGATGAGAAAGCCAATTATCCTAAGTTCTATCGTAACATGTTAGACCAATTAGTAAAGGCACAACGAGTATTATCAAGGCGCAATAAAGGTTCTGAGCGTTGGAACAAACAACGTATTCGTGTAGCTAAGTTACATGAGAAAGTAGCTAACCAACGTAGGAATTTCCTTCATCATGAGTCTAAAAATTTAGATGCTCATTTTGATGTTGTAGCTATTGAAGACTTAAACATGAAAGGAATGTCGCAAGCACTTCATTTTGGAAAAGTGCTGCTGATAATGGGTGGGGTATGTTCACTTCTTTCTTAGCTTATAAACTAAACGAACAAGGAAAACAACTTGTAAAAATAGACAAATGGTTTCCTTCCACCAAAACATCTAGTAATTGTGGAAATATGAAAAATATGACTTTATCTGAACGTGTCTATTCTTGTACATGTGGTGTAAATCTCGATAGAGATTATAATGCAGCTATCAATATCAAAAATGAAGCAATACGTCTATTAGCGTTAAGATAAATAGCAATAAAATAACCTTTGGAACAAGGGAGTTAGCTCGGCTGTCTAAGGACAAATTCGTTAGCTATCAAAAGTAATGATTAACCGAGAAGCCCCACTTCAAACAGTCCGTTAGGACGTTAAGTGGGGGGATTCACAGTAATATAATAAGAAATAGCTGCTACAATAATTGCTTCTAATGTAATTTCAAGTGTAATAGATAATAAAGAAGATATGATGATTTTTAACAAATACTCTCAATCAGTTGATGCTCTGTAAAAAATTATTAAATGATTAAAAAAGGATATAAATTTGAACTCTATTGAGAAGAATATTATATTCCCCTTAACCTTTGGCAGAATAAACGAATTTAATTTAAAAATATAAATATATTTTATACATCGAACTACGTGAAAACAGTTATTTGTATTTCCAGTTTGATGTTTTTTTAGTTTATATATTAATAAATTAATTATATAAAAATCATACAATTAATTTATTGATATATATAATTTTACATGGATTTATAAAAGACTAAATTGTGTAGTGATAATTTTAAAATTTGTATGTTTTATGTTTTATGTTTTATGTTTTAT
>NZ_JAKUDW010000133.1:0-12526 GCF_022662595.1 Bacillus cereus group sp. BfR-BA-01524
TTAATTCATAGAAACGACATATCCCTTGTACACGAGGATCGGTACTAGTATTGTCAATAACTTCTCCTTCACGTACTACGTTATCCCCAATAATTACAGTACCCGGTCGTGTTAGTTTTAGTGCCCATTCAAAATAAGCAGGGTTATTTTGTTTATCAGCATCTATAAAAATAAAATCAAACGGTTCATACTTCTCGTTTTCTATTTGTTGTAAAGAATCTAACGCTAATCCTGTTCGTATTTCAATTTTATCAGTCAAATTAGCACGCTCAATATTGCTACGTGCAATTTCTGCATGTTTTTCACTTGCTTCCAATGTAACAACTCGGCCTCCAGATGGCAATGCTCTAGCAATCCATATCGTGCTATATCCGCCTAGCGTACCAATTTCTAAAACATTACGGGCCCCTTGAATTTGTACTAATAGTTGTAAAAACTTACCTTGCGTTGGTGATACATCATGTGCTGGCAAATTAGCTGCAGCATTAGTTTGAAGAACCCCTTCTAATGTAGAATCTTTCGGTATTAATACATCACTCATATATTGATCAACAGCCGTCCATTTCTCAATTCCAATCATGCAAATACCACCCCTTTCAATTTTCCAATGCTTTCTACCATTCACTTTTGATTATACCGAAAATTCTGTCTTAAACACAAAAAATAAAGAAGGGACATCTATCCCATTACAGAATAGATATCCCTTCTTTTATTAATAAATGTAATTCTTATGGATTAGTAGACCAAAGTCCAGCTGATTTAATAAATGTACGTTTATTTAATTTCAGCTGTGCTACGATAAATTCTGCAATATCTTCAGCTTGCATAACTTTATCAGGATTTCCGTCAGTTAATCCTAAATCAACAGCCATATCAGTTGCTACTGTACTTGGTGTTAAAGCCGTTACACGAATGTTATGCTTACGAACTTCCATCGCTAACGATTCTGTTAAACCAAGAACACCAAATTTAGAAGCACTATATGCACTTGTTACAGGTGCACCTTTTTGTCCTGCTGTAGATGAAATGTTAATGATATCACCAGATTGTTGTTCAATCATGCTTGGTAAAGCAGCACGAGTTGCATAATATACACCCATTAAGTTTACTTGAATGATTTTTTCCCAATCAGCAACATCTAATTCTAAAAACTTACCGAATTTAGAAATACCAGCGTTATTAATTAAAATATCGATAGATCCTAAACCATTTTTTAACGTTTCAATCGCAGTTGTTACTTCTTCGTATGAAGAAACATCAGCAGTTGCAATAACAGCTTTTACACCTTCTGCTTCTACTTCTTTCGCTACAGCTTTTAAGTTTTCTTCTGAACGAGCTAATAAGCCTACATTTACGCCTTCTTTCGCTAATGCGATTGCTACAGCCCGACCAATCCCTCTACCTGCTCCTGTAATCAAAGCATTTTTACCTTGTAATAATTCTGCCAAGTATAACACTCCTTAATCATCTCAGTTATGTATTATATTAAAATTGTATCTATGTTTATGTAAAAAGGCAATGATGCACTTTCATGTGCGTAGGTTACTTGTAGGTAACTATAGAAAATTACTATTAATTCATTGCACGTATTTATCCTTATTCATGCAAAATAAAGACACCCTCCTCATAAGAGAGTGTCTGCGTATGAAATAAAAAATGGTTCTTTATCACTACACTATTTTTCTTCATAATTAGGAATACACACAATAAATTCAGTACCATTCCCTTCCTCACTCTCAACTTTTATTTCCCCATGATGAAGATCGAGTACTTTTTTTACAATAACTAAACCTAAGCCACTTCCTCCATAAGCACGATTTCGTGAAGAATCCGCTTTATAAAAACGCTCAAAAATATGTTGTTTCTGTTCTTCAGATATACCAATTCCTGAATCACGGATACGCACTTCCACTACTGTTTCATGTTCCTTTAACTGAATAATAATCGTACCACCGCTTGGAGTAAATTTAATACTATTATGAATTAAATTAATCCACACTTGACTCATACTTTCTTGATCAGCAATAACATGTACTTTTTCTAAATCTAGTTCTAACTCAATTTCTTTTTCAGCCCAGAGTGGTTCACTATTTAACACAATTTGCTTTAACTGCTGATCTAATCGATAACTCACTCTTTCTGGTATATACTCTTCTGATTCTAAAAGAGTTAGCTTTAATAAGTTTTGACTTAGTTTAGATAATCTCGTTGTTTCAGTTTCAATAATGGTAAGATAATGCTTTCTTTTTTTCTCAGAAAGATTATCGTCTTGTAGTGCTCTAGCAAATCCTTTTATAGAAGTTAATGGTGACTGTATTTCATGAGAAACATTCGATACAAATTCTTGTCTCATTTTCTCCATCGTATTCAGTTCATCTGTCATATCATTTATACTTTTTACGAGCACGCCAATTTCTCCATCATACTTTTCTTCATTTCGTATTTTTACGGAGAAATCTCCTTTTGCAATTTTTTGTATCGGTTCAATAATAGTCCAAATCATTGCCTCTCGTTTTGGCCTCATTAATATTCCAATTAATGTCCAAATAAGAATAATAAATACAAAACCGACCATATCACTAATTAGAAAGGCAACAAATGGCGATACGTTTACGTCAAAAGCATTCAATATACTAGTTGCTACATAAAATGCGATAGACCAAATGATAGTAAGAAAAGAAAAGAGCACTAATACCGCTCCAAATACTTTCAGCATCTTCAACTTACTCATTCGTTTTCCTTTTCTCATTTACTTACCTCTAAGCGATACCCTAATCCTCTTATTGTTTTAATACTAAATTTCGACTGCTCTTCTTGAAACTTCTCACGTAACCGATTAATATGAACGTCTAGTGTACGTTCATTCCCTTCAAAATCATATCCCCATATTTCTTCAATTAATTGCTCTCTCGAACAAGTTCTTCCCGATTTAGACCCTAAAGTAAAGAGCAGCTCAAATTCTTTTAACGGTAACGTAACCGTTTGTTCTCCAGATGTAACTTCGAATGTTTTACGATTTAATAATACATTTCCAACTTGAATCGATTGTGAAACTGTAATTTGGTAACGTTTCAATAATGCCTTTACTCTCACTACTAGTTCTATAGGATCAAATGGCTTTACAAGATAATCATCTGTCCCAAGGTGAAATCCTTTTACTTTTTGTGATGTTTCTCCTTTGGCAGTTAGCATCAGAACCGGGATATCATAGTATTTTCTTAATTCAAAACATACATCAAATCCATCCATATTTGGCATCATGATATCAAGAATAACCATATCGACTTTTACGTCATCCATTTTCCGAAGTGCATCTACTCCATCAATTGCCTCATATGTTTGAAAACCTTCTCGTTCTAAAAATACAGAAACGAGTTCCCTAATGTGTGGATCGTCGTCTACTATTAAAATTTTAGGTATCAAAGGAACCATTTCCTTTCTACTTAGCATCTAATATATTTTTTTAAAATGAATCATCAGTGGAGTAAAATCCCACTGATGATTCATTTTATAATGCACCCTCTTTAATTTTCAATTGTTGCGTTGCAAACTCGCGATACATATCATGCGTCTGTAATAATTCATCATGCGTACCACTACCTGTAAGATTCCCTTTTTCAATAAAGATAATTTTATCTGCATCTACAACAGTAGAAAGTCTATGCGCGATCACTAACGTTGTTCTGCCTTTCATTAAGTTATTTAACGCTTTTTGAACGACAGACTCAGATTTACTATCTAAGCTTGAAGTTGCCTCATCGAGCATAAGAATTTGCGGATTTCGAAGTAACGCCCGGGCAATGGCAATTCGCTGTCTTTGTCCACCAGAAAGCTTCACACCGCGTTCTCCAACTTCTGTTGCATAACCGTTTGGTAAGTCATGAATAAATGCATCAACATATGCCATTGCTGCTACTTTTTCAATTTCTTCATCCGTTACTTCGCCTTCAACGCCGTAACAAATATTATCACGAATCGTTCCATCGATTAACGGACTATCTTGTGATACGTAACCGATTTGACGTCGCCATGACTGTAATGAATAACTCGTAATTGATTCTTTTCCTAATTTAATGGCACCGCTAGTTGGCTCATAAAAACGTTCCAGTAATGAGAATAACGTTGTTTTCCCACTACCACTTGGTCCTACAATCGCTGTCACTTTTCCTGATTCAATTGTGAAATCAATATTTTTCAAAACTTGCTCTTCTTCGTTATACTCAAAATGTACATTTTCAAGAACGATCGGCTGCTTAGCATTTGTCACTTTCACACCAGTTTCATGATCTTCTACTTTATATTCTAAAATCGTACTAATTCTTTCCGTTGCACCAATTGCCTTTTGAAATTGTGTAAAGAACATAGATAATTGACTCATCGGCATTATAATTTGAACTAAATACAAAATAAACGCTACAAGTTCACCAGTTGTTAATGCACCGCTAGAAACTCTCATCCCGCCATATCCTACGATAATAACAAGTAGTGCCATTAAAACAAACGACATAACTGGCGAAATTAATGCTTGCACTTTTCCTTCTTTCAAACCAAATTGTAATAACTTTTGTATACCTGTATTACCCGTTTCATATTCTCTTTTTTCTGTATTTGAAGATTTCACTAAACGAATTTCTGATAACACTTGCGTTAACACACTTGTAAAAGATGCCGTTTCATCTTGAAGCGCTTTTGAAATCTTATACATTTTTCGTCCAAGTGGAACTAAAATTAATACAGACAACGGAATAACCGTTAAAAGTAACGCAGTCATTTTCCAATCTAACACAAATAATACAATTAACGATCCAACAATTGAAATACCACCTGTTAATAAGTTTGACAAATGCTCAGAAATTAACGTTTTCACAACACCTGTATCATTCGTCATACGGCTAATGGTATCACCTGTTCTATTTTGATCGTAATAAGATACCGGCAAGATAAGTACCTTTTTCCACAAACGTTCTCTTAGTCCCGCTACAATCTTCTGCCCAATATAATTTAGTAAATATATAGACAACCCTGCCGCAATAGTTTGCATTACAAAGAAAGCAACTAACCCAACAATTTGTCCTGCACTAATTGAAGAAAGCGAAAAATTATCTACTAATCCTTTTGTCAGCATAGGAATAAATAAACTCGCTCCCGTAGAAAGCAAACTCATTAATAACGCAAAAATTAAAATTCCTTTCGGAGGATTTGTATCTTGAATAAGGCGTAAAAACTGCCTCCAGCTCCCTTTTTTCTTCATTTCATTTCTAACTTCCATTCCTGTTCATCTCCTCGTGTTAAACCAAACTGTTCTTTCTAAAATTAGAATACGATACAAATGTAAACTGAATGTAAACACACTTTTTCTATTTTTACAAAATATACATAAAAACTCATCTTTACAACAGATATAAACATCTGATATTATTACCTGGTACTTAATATTATTCTATGTAAATTATAGAAAAATAATTTACAACACGATATAAATCTCCAGTTAGTGAAAGGAGTATCCTTTTTGCAAACAAATATACATTCTGAAAAGGAAACAATTATTTTTATTCATGGATTAGTTGGCAATCGTCGTGCCTTCAAAAAGGAGCAAAAACGATTTTCTGCCTCCTACAACATTATAACTTATGACTTATTAGGTCACGGTGATGATAAAGGAGAAGCAATCGACTTTTCATTACAGCGCCTCGTAGATCAATTATTAAACTTATATGAACAAGAAGGTATTAAAAAAGCTCATATTTGTGCGCTAAGTTACGGCTGTTACATCTCTACAATTTTTGCACAAATGCATCCAGAAAAAGTATTAAGTATTTGTCATATTGGAGGACATTACAATAACCCTTCTCGCTTATATAACGTATTCCAAAAATTTTGGGAGAAACGAGGAGATGAATACTCTAAATGGCTCTCTCAATACGCAAATACTATTTTTCCAAGTGGTATACTAAAATCAAATCCGTTTGCAGTCATTTCAAGAAATATTTACTACCGTTTCGGATTACAATTACATTCATCCATTATTGCCCAGTCATTACGACATCGGTTAGAATTCGATTTAAAGTCTAAATTAAAATCACTTCCTCACCCTATACTATGGGTAATGGGAGAGCATGATCATCTCTATAAATCTTGTCTATTTGATTTGAAATCTATTTTACCTAACGTTCTATACAAGGAAATACCTTTAGCAGGACATGCAGCTAACTTATTTCGTCCTAACTATTTCCACGACTTATATGATCGATTTTTAAATGGAAAGTTAAAATAAAAACTATTAAACTTCCAATTCATTCAACTATAAAAAGGCTTCCCAAGTTTCCTTGGAAAGCCTTTTCTCTATACGAAAAGTATATAAACTACTTTTTCTTAGTATGCTTTTGTGTAACCTAAAATGTGCTTGCTCCAGTAAGAGTTACTTACAGAACTAATACGTACACCAGTTGCATCTGTTTCTGCACTAATGAACTGACCGTTTCCTAAGTAAACACCCATGTGAGAAGGACCTGATTTATAAGTATTTTGGAAGTATACTAAATCACCTGGTTGTGGATTGCTAGTTTTTGTTTTAGAGCTCCAGTATCCAGCAACTGTTTGACGAGCGCCTTTATGACCAGTTTGATTTAATACGTAGTGAATGAATCCACTGCAGTCAAAACCAGCAGGTGTTGTACCAGCAGTTCTGTATGGTGAACCATTTAAAGATCTAGCGAATCCAGCGATTGAAGATGTATCTCCACCTGTTGTTGGTTTTTGTACATCTTTACCTGGTTGTTGAACGTTATTTGTAACGTTATTGTTATTGTTATTTGTAACGTTGTTTACTCCACCTTTTACAAACTTAACGAAGTCTGCACTTACGTAACCCGTGCGGCCGTTATGGTTAATTTTGTACCAACCATTTTCAGCACCAGTAACGTTTAATACTTTACCATTTGTTACTCCACCGATTACAGCGTTGTATGTAGCTGGGCCTGTACGTACTTTTAAAGCACCAGTGTTAACAACATAAGAACCACCAGTTTGAACTGTTGTAGTATTGTTGTTTGTAGTTGGTTGTTGTGTTTCGTTAGATACAGCAGAACCACCTTTTGTTACGAAGTCTTTGCTTACGTATCCAGTTCCACCATTGAAGTTGATTTTAAACCAATCTTGTACTTCACCTACAACTTGTACTGTTTTACCTTTGTTTACAGAACCTAATACTGTATGAGATGTACTTGGGCCTGTACGTACGTTAAGTGAAGAAACGTTTACTGTGTAAGTACCTGTTCCTTGTTGAACAGTCGTTCCTGTTTTGCCACCAGTCGTTACGAAGTCACCACTTACATAACCTGTTTGACCATTTACGTTTACTTTGAACCAACCATTTTCTTGTCCAACTACTTGTAGCACTTGACCTGATTTCACTTTAGAAATAACGTTATGTCCTGTACCAGCACCTGAACGAACATTTAATACATCAGCAGTTACTGTGTATTTTAATTCAGAAGTTGTTTCTACAGTTTTTGTTTCAGTTACAGTCGTTTGAGTTTGAGTTTGAGTTTGTCCATTAATTTCTTTTAGCGCTTCATTTGAAACTTGTGCATGAGCAGAATCCATTCCTGGAACTGCAACGCCAGCTACAGAAGCTGCTGCTAAACCTGCAATTACTTTTTTCATAAGTTGTCTTTACTTCCTTTCCCTACTATCCTCTTAAAAAAACTTAAAACTTTAATACTTTACAATATTATCAAAGTAAAATATTCATCCAGTTCCATTTTTTAGCAAGAGTTTTATTTTTCACACAGAGTTCATTTTAAATGAACAAAGTGAAATCCGTGTGAACTTCATGTGAACTTTATCATTAAATATAGTGTTTTTGCAATGGTTTTTTCAAATTTCTTATATATCGCATGAAAATTCGACATTCTATTTAATATTTTAATATAAAATATCCCTTTTCTATCTATTACAAAAAATTCTATTAACCTAATACAAACTAAAGTATGTATTTCCTTATAAAGCTCCTTACATGAAGTATACTTTCATCATGACAAAAATCACTCTATTTATCAATAGTATAATATTTTTAGAAAACTAATTTTCTATACTATCTACAATTTTGAAATAATTTGACGAATTGTAAGATTTATTTCACAAAAGTCATTTCTCCTTTAAAGAAAACACACACTATATCAACTGTTCTCTTTTTCCGATAATGGAATTTATAGGATGTTTATAGTATTATATACATATCTTAATAAAATGAAACTTTAATCAGTAAGGGGTTTATACATCCTCCGCTAATTATTAACCCTCACCACTCGGGTTGCCCATTAATGCGGAGTTTTATTTGAATAAAAAGAGGAGGCATATTTATGAGAAATATAATAGATGATCCAATACAAAAAAATATAGAGCTATACTATGCTTTTATTCAATTCGTTTCAATGATAACATTACAAAAAGTATCAGCGATTGTAACACGTAAAAATGAATTAAAGAATCAGATGAAAAATGCCGAACAAAAAAACCCTTACTACTTATAAAAGGTGAACAGGTTATATTCCTGTTCACCTTTTATCAAATTATTTATAAATTTTCACACGGTTTTCTAACGGTTGGAATTCTTTTTCACCAGCCTGTACTACCGGTTTACCAAATGGCATTTGCGCAGTTAGTTTCCAATTCTCTGGGATATCCCACTCTTTTCTCACTTCTTCATCAATTAGCGGATTGTAATGCTGTAACGTAGCACCAAACCCTTCAATTTCTAAAGCTGTCCAAATTGCAAATTGTAACATTCCTGATGATTGCTGAGACCAAGTTGGGAAATTATCTTTATATAATGCAAAGTTTGCTTGAAGGCCTTCCACTACTTCACTGTCTTCAAAATATAAAACCGTCCCATAACCACTTTTAAATGCATTCATTTTTTCTTCAGTAGGTGCAAAGTTATTTTCAGGTACAATTTTTCTTAACGTTTCTTTCGTAATATCCCATAATTTATCATGTTGTTCTCCTAATAAAACAACAACACGAGCACTTTGAGAATTAAAAGCTGAAGGTGTATGTTTTACAGCATGATAAATCACTTCTTGAATTTTCTCATCAGAAACTACTTGCTCTTTACTAATTGCATAAATAGATCTTCTGTCTTCAATTGCTGAGTAAAAATCTTTTGCCATCATAATTCCCTCCAATTTTCAATTGAGGCTATTTCATATGTATACATCATATTACGCCCCTCAAACTTATTATTAATAAGCTTATAACTTTATAATATCACAGCAACAAATAAACTCAAATGATAACACTTGTATTTAGAATCTTTTTCCTTTTTAAAGTTAAAATAAAAAGACTGTTTATTGTTATCTAAAATTAGTAACAACAAACAGCCTTACTTATGTAGCGATCTAGATTGGTATTTTACTTACTTAATTAACTAATCCAAATGCATACGACATTAACTTATTCGTCTCTGTAAAACGTTTTGTTTTACTTGAGGTCCCCATGACTACTGTAATAATTCTGTTATCACCTTGCTTGGCAGTCCCAGTAAAACAATATCCTGCACTATCTGTAAATCCTGTTTTTAGTCCGTCCATTCCTTCTATATATAAACTTTTATTATTTTTGTTTAACATGTCGTTTGTGCTTATAACATTAATATTATTAAATGCTAGCTGACTTTGACGCAAGTGAGTCACTTCTAATATTTCCGGATAATCTTTTATAAGATGATACGCCAATTGTGCTACATCAGCAGCCGTCATTTTTGTTTCACTTCCATCTGGCTCTTGTAATCCAGAAGCATTTGCAAATTTAGCATGTTCCGACATTTTTAACTGTTTCGCTTTTGCATCCATAAGCTGAACGAAATCTTTCTCCGATTTTGCCATATGTTCTGCTAAAGCCACAGCTGAATTATTAGCTGACTCAATCATTAATGCATGATATAAATCTTTAACAGTTAATGTGTCATTAACTTGTACTGGGATTCTCGCTCCCTCTGTTTGTGCCGCCTTCGCACTCATTTTAACTGGATCTTCCCAGCGAACTTTCCCGTTATGTATACTCTCTAGTAGGAGATACGCTGTCATCATCTTAGACATACTAGCCGGTGCAAAAGCTTCATTTTCATTATATTGATAAATAATATCTCCATCACTCGCATCGATAATCATAGCCGCTTTTGCGTTAATTTCTGGTGGGATGTACTTTGGCGGGACTACTTTTTCGGTAAATCCTGCTTTAGGTAGTTCTGCCACTTGCAAAGGTTGTCCTTCTACATTCGCTACGCTCTTTTGATTTCCTTGGAATAAGAACCAACATATCCCTAAAATAATGACTAATAGGACTGTCATCCTTCCCCATTTTAACCGATTCATTTCAAAACTCCTTTAGCAAACCTTTTATACACTCACATTTAACCTTAACAACAATTCCTTTATACAGTCAAGGTAAAAAGTATATTTATTCATATACAGGAATTATTATTTTAATTTGTTTATGTTACACTTATAATACTGAAATATAAGAATATTCAACAATAAAATCTTGTAAATAAACTATTTAATAGAAGGGATTCATACAAATGCTACTTCCAAAATCATTAAAATATGGAGACACAATTGGGATCTACTCCCCTTCTTCACCAGTAACCTACACTTCTCCAAAAAGATTTGAACGAGCAAAATCTTACTTACAACAGAAAGGGTTTCGTATATTAGAAGGTTCATTAACAGGTCGATATGATTTTTATCGTTCTGGTAGTATACAAGAGCGTGCTGATGAACTAAATGCCTTGATAAGAAACCCTAATATTTCTTGTATTATGTCAACAATTGGTGGGATGAATTCAAATTCAATATTACCTTATATTGATTATGACGCTTTTCTAAATAACCCTAAAATAATGATTGGATATTCAGATGCAACTGCTTTATTACTAGGAATTTATGCTAAAACAGGAATCCCTACATTTTATGGGCCCGCTCTCGTCCCTTCCTTTGGCGAATTTGAACCTTTTGTTAACTGCACATACAAATATTTTGCAGAAACTTTACTACATGATCAATCTCTTCCTTATCATATAAAACAACCATTATTTTGGTCAGATGAATTTATTAATTGGGAAGAAAAGACGAAGGAGAAAGAACTTCGACCAAACAATTGGATTTCAGTAATTGAAGGAAAAGCTACTGGGCGTATTATTGGCGGGAATTTAAACACGATCCAAGGAATTTGGGCTAGCCCCTATATGCCACATATTCAAGAAGGCGATATTCTCTTTATTGAGGACAGTTCAAAAGATGCAGCTACTATCGAAAGAAGCTTTTCATTCCTTAAAATTAACGGTGTATTTGATAAAATTTCAGGTATCATTCTTGGAAAACATGAGCAATTTGATGATTGTGGTACAAATCGAAAACCTTTTGAAATACTGTTGGAAGTACTTCAAAATCAAAGAATTCCTTTTCTAGCTGACTTCGATTGTTGTCATACACATCCAATGATTACTATACCTTTCGGTGTTCAAGTAGAGTTGGATGCAACAAATAAAACGATACATATTGTAGAATCTTGGAAAAAATGAATGCATGGCTTCTATTGTTTTACAATAAAAGCCATGATACTATATAATTTGGAATGTGAAAGATTAAACAAAATATATTTCTATATCTATCATTAAAAAAACAGATATAAATAGATATTTATATGTAAAAGAGAGTGAATAAATGAAACCAACTATTAAAAATTATGTATTTTTACATGTAGCTTTTTTGATATATTCTATCATTATGGTTTACATGAAATGGGCAGCTCAATTTCCAATTGCTTCAATCTCATTTTTTGTTGCTTATTTCGGACTAGTTATACTTTTATTCGGATATGCAATTTTATGGCAACAAGTAATTAAACATTTCGAAATTTCAAAAGCATATTCACATCGAGGGATCATTATACTATGGTCAATGCTTTGGTCAGTATTTCTATTTGGAGATACAATTCAGTGGAATCATTTACTTGGTGCAGCTATTATTATCGTCGGAATTGTGGTGGTGACAAAAGATGAATAGTTATATGCTATTGTTTATTTTCGGGATAATTTTAGCAAATTACTCACAAATATTATTAAAAAAAGCTACTTTACAACAATACGATTCTAGAATAAAAGAATATGTGAATCCTTATGTTATTATCGGTTACTCTTTATTTGTACTTAATGCTGGATTAAATGTAATCGCCATGAAGGGCATGGAATTAAAACAAGCATCAGCATTAGAATCCTTAAGTTATATCATCATATTAATTTTCGGTTGGTATTTCCTAGGGGAAAAAATAACGAAACGTAAACTCATCGGCAACATGATTATTATCGTTGGTGTAATCGTTTATTGTATCCAATAACAAAAAGCTCCGTTTGTTTGAAGTGAACCCTGAAAACGGGACACCTATCAAAACACCTAAACCACTTGTTCCCTAAATTCTTTAGGGGATAGGTGGTTTAATTTTTCTTGAATTCGCACACAATTGT
>NZ_JAKUDW010000134.1:0-12525 GCF_022662595.1 Bacillus cereus group sp. BfR-BA-01524
CTACACTCCGTGTCCTCCTGGCAAATGCGCCTAGACCTGCTCGGTTCTCTTAATCCTCCTTTTTAAACCTTTATTGATATGGATGTTTAAAAAGTCTGGTCGAGATAACCTTTTATTGATATGAAAAAGCAAACTAGGAGCATAGCTTCTAGTTTGTACTTATTTAATTATTGGGGGATGAAATATGAATGTTTTAGTAATCGGCCGCGGTGGGCGTGAGCACGCTTTAGCTTGGAAGTTTGCACAATCTGCAAAAGTGAAAAAGGTATATGTAGCACCAGGTAATGAAGGTATGCGAGATGTTGCAATACCAGTTGATATTGATGAAAATGATTTTGATGCATTAGTTTTATTTGCCAAAGAGAATAATGTGGAATTAACTTTCGTTGGACCAGAAATTCCACTTATGAATGGAATTGTTGATCGTTTTAAAGAAGAGGGACTTCGCGTATTTGGTCCGAATAAAGCGGCTGCTGTTATTGAAGGTAGTAAAGCTTTTACAAAAGAGCTTATGAAAAAGTATGATATTCCAACTGCGGCGTACGAAACTTTTACAGATTATGAAGAGGCAGTACAGTACATTCAAAAAGTTGGTGCACCAATTGTTATTAAAGCTGACGGATTAGCTGCTGGTAAAGGGGTAACGGTAGCACTGACGCTTGAAGAGGCATTACAAGCTGTGAAAGAAATGCTACAAGATGTGAAGTTCGGCGCGGCAAGTAAGAAGGTTGTTATTGAAGAGTTTTTAGATGGACAAGAATTTTCATTAATGGCATTTGTAAATGGAACAACTGTACATCCGATGGTAATCGCTCAGGACCATAAACGAGCTTTTGATGCTGATAAAGGCCCAAATACAGGCGGAATGGGTGCATATTCTCCAGTACCACAAATTCCAGAATCAGCAGTTCAAGAAGCGATTCAAACCGTATTACATCCAACTGCTCAAGCAATGATCCAAGAAAATCGATTGTTTACAGGGATTTTATATGCAGGGCTTATTTTAACAAATGACGGTCCAAAGGTAATTGAATTTAATGCACGCTTTGGTGATCCTGAAACAGAAGTTGTATTACCTCGCTTAGAAAATGATTTAGTTGATGTATGTAACGCTGTATTAGATGAAAGTGAGTTAGTGTTAGAGTGGTCAGAGGAAGCAGTAATTGGTGTTGTACTTGCTTCAAAAGGATATCCAGAAGTGTATAAAAAAGGTGAAATTATTACAGGATTAGATCGTTTAGAAGATGCTATTGTCTTTCATTCAGGTACAGCGATGAAGCATGGGGATTTTGTAACAAATGGTGGCCGTGTACTATTTATTGCTTATAAAGCGAAAGACTTACAAGAAGCGAAAGATAGAGTGTATAAAGAAATCGCAAAGATTGAAAGCGATGGCTTATTTTATCGTAGTGATATAGGATATCGTGCGATTGGGCATGAGATTACGCGAAGCTAACATATGTTAGCTTCTTTTTTTATAGGAAATAGAGTATAGTACGTTGAATCTTTTCAAGAGATTATAAACTATTTGTATCTATATACACTTTTTCTCTACCTGCTTACATCTTATTTCTCCAATTAATAATAGCAGTATTGAGATAATTAACGTAAGAGCAGCGACAAGGAGTGGGAGGGAAAAACTTTGCATTTGCTCTGCAATAATACCTGTAAAGATTGGACCGATAATTTGGCCAATCCCATAAACACCTGTCGTATAACCAATGATTTTATTACTTTCATTCGGTCTTATTCGTTTTGCTTCTGTAGTTGTTAAAATTGTAATTCCGACGAATGTAGCACCTAGAAGGAATGCACTTAGAAATGCCCCAAAAAGGTTTGGAATAAGGAGTGGAGAAAGTACACTTATAATTTGTAACATATAGGCGGATGTAAGAGCTCGTGTTGGTCCGTACTTCCGAGCAACAGTGGACCAAATGTAACTAGATGGGATGACAGCAATACCGACAATAATCCAGCTACAAGATGCATAGAAGGGTGATAGTGTAATTCTTTCTACAATGGTGACAAGGAAGGTCCCTGTAATGATATAGCCAAACCCTTCGAATCCGTAAGCTAAAATAAGCCAAAATAAATAGTTTTTTCTATGAGATGTAGCTTGTATAGTACTTTTTGGTTGCTGTATAGTACGTCTACTGTCCTCTCTTAACCATTTCCATACAAGGATAGCTAAACTAAAACTAATAAGTCCTAACCCAATCCATGCACCTTGCCAATTCCAAATTGAGTTGAATAAAGGTGCGAAACTTCCAGAGAAAATAATGCCAATTCCAACACCGCTATAAATCATGCCACCTAGCATGACTTTATTACTTTGAAATAAATAATCTAAAACAATACTAGAGGCAAGAACAAATACAATTGCACTTGTGAAACCACCGATAAAGCGAAGGGGAAACCATAAAAAGATATAAGAGGTTAAGCCCATACAAAGAGTTGAAAGAACATTGAAGAATAAACAGAGGTGTAATATTTTTTCACGATTTTTTATCGTAATGAATCCAATAAAGAATGCCCCAAGTAAATAACCAAGATAATTACTGGATGCTAAATATCCAGCGAGGTCATCTTCTATATGGGCTTGCTTTTCCATAAAAGAAATAATCGGTGTGTAGGCGAACCGACTAATACCCATGACAGCTATTAAAGAACATATCCCAGCTATAATCATTTTCCATGTTTTTGTCTCGTTCATATAATCTCCCTTCTTGAAATATCTTCTAATATATATGATAGAGGAATATATATGGGGCGTAAAATACTGATTTTTTATATGTAATATCAAAATTAATGATATGAACGAAGGGATATGAACGAATGAACTTACAAGATTTTGTAGCTTTTTATATGGTCGCGCAGGAGAAAAGTATTTCAAGAGCAGCTATTCGGTTGAATTTTGTTCAATCAAACATAACAGCAAAAATAAAACGGCTAGAAGCTGAATATGAAACACAATTATTTTATAGGCATCGAGATGGAGTTACATTAACACCAGCCGGAGAAAAGTTGTTAACATACGCTGAAAAAATGATTCAATTATTAAATGAATCAAAAAGGCAAGTGAAACATACAGCGGAGCCTGGAGGAGTATTGAAAATTGGAGCGATGGAAACAGCAGCAGCTGTTAGATTGCCCACGATTTTAGCTAATTATCATATGCGCTATCCAGAAGTGGAAATTATGTTGCAAACGCACAATACGGAAGAATTAACGAAGAAGGTACTTTTATATGAAATAGAGGGGGCATTTGTAGCTGATTGTATAGATGATCCAGCTTTAGAAAAGATAGAAGTATTCCAAGAGGAAATGATGTTACTTTCAAAGCGGAATGTTTTGTGGGATAACGGATGTTCGGAATCGCAGTCTTTTATCGTTTTTCAATCAGGTTGTTTTTATAGAAAAGTTTTAGAAGAATGGTTACTATCTGAAGGGATTGTTCCAAAAAAAATAATGGAATTAAATTCTTTAGACGGTATTATTGGATGCGTAAAAGCTGGACTTGGGGTGTCTATGTTACCACGTGAAGTAGCAGAGCAATTTGACAGCCATAAAGAACTTATTCATACACCGTTAGTACATGAAAACAGGTTTATTCCGACTTATTTTATTTATCGGAAAGATAGTGTGAGAACAGCAGCGTTAAGCAAGTTTATTGATGACTTGCTTTGTATAAAAACAGCCCGCTGAAAATTCAGTGGGCTGTTTGTTCATGCATCTTTATCTTTCTTCAATTTTCCTTTTTGCTTTGCCATTTCTCGAAGTAAATACTCGATGTGTGCATTGACGCTACGAAACTCATCATTCGCCCATTTTTCGATGACTGCGTGTAATTCAGGATCAATACGTAATGGAAAGCTTTTCTTTTTAGCCATAATTACTTATAGCCCTTAGTATAGGCTTCCTGTATTAATAACTGGTTGCGCACCTTTATCTGAAACGATGGCAACTAATAGGTTGTTTACCATATTCGCTTTACGCTCGTCATCTAATTCAAGTACGCCTTCCTCATCTAACATATGGATTGAATCCTTCGCCATCTTCACAGCACCTTCAACAATCTCTTTTCTAGCAGCTAATACCGCTTTTGCTTGTTGACGTTGTAGCATCGCATGGGCAATTTCTGTTGCATAAGCTAAATGTGTTAAACGAGTTTCTAATACTTCTACGCCAGCGATTTCAAGGCGCGCTTCTAACTCACGCTTTAATTCTTCAGAGATTTCTTCAGTATTCCCGCGTAACGTAATGCAAGTTTCATCTTGGAAATTGTCATAAGGATATTTTGTTGCGACGTGGCGGATTGCTGTTTCACTTTGAATTTCTACAAATCGATCGTAATGTTCAACACCGAACATTGCTTTTGCAGAATCAACTACTTTATATACAATAACAGCTGCAATTTCAATTGGATTTCCCTCAACATCGTTTACTTTTAATTTCTTACTATTAAAGTTTTCAACACGTAACGATACAGTTTGACGGAATGCGAATGGAATTGTTAAAAATAAACCGTTTTGACGAATTGTTCCTAAATAATTACCAAAGAACGTAATAACTTTCGCTTGATTCGGTTGAACAATACCGATACCTGTAGCGAGAATTGCCGCTAATATAATAGTTAGTGCTGCTCCTACGAAAATTTCTTGTGCAAGGAAAAATACACCGATAGCAGCTAAAATCAAAATTCCAATAATACCGAGAAAACCATTTACATAAAATACTTGTTTTTCTTTCATATGATCGCCTCCTGATATAAAAATGATATCACTTTTATATCATTTTAAGCAAGAGATATGCACCTAATTTTCTGAAATTTATTGATTGATATCTTTTATGTACATTTTAATTTTAAAAAGGGAATGTACGTTCTGTTTTTATGGTAAAATAAAGAAGACTTAACCGCCCACTGCAGCAGCTAAGTCTCTTTGAGAGCATCTTGCATCGTGACAAATGATTCAAAGCGGTTTTGCCAGGATTATTTCTTCAATCGCTGACTCAATCTCTTTGTCAGAAGCGTCATAACTTCCCTTTGACTTTGGCTTGTCATGAGCGGAAGTTTGATTCACTTCTTCTTTAGCATGTCCTTGTTCAGCAAAATTCATGCCAGGCATTTTAAATGCGCCCATATTCATGTATTTTCCAAATTTCCACGCTTCAACAATAGGGCAGAAGCGAACAATTCCCTCTGCAACTTTCATTGCACCAATCCATAGAAAAATGTTAGCCCAAGTGCACCACGGCTTGCGTACAAGTTTAGTTGCACTACATCCGAAGAGGACAAGCCCAAGTGTAATTCGAATTAGAGCGTTTATTGTCCCGATGTTTTGCTTCATTAGAAAAACACTCCTTTTTATGAAAATTGAAATAGTAAATACTACTTCTCTTATTAGTATCCCGTGTGATTTTTGGGATATGTAATCCAACATTTGACGTTGAAAAAGATGTTGGAATCGGCGTGTGTGTCAGTAGCTTTTTTTGTTATAATGAAAGAATGCATAAAAAGAAGGTGAAATTAAATCCTTCTTTTTGAAAAATATTTAATAGCTATTTAAAAAAAACAAGATAAAAACTAACTGTTATTTTAAACAGAACTATAGATATAACTAGAGAAAAGGAAGGGTGTTTTCATGTACGATATTTCCGGATGGAAACATGTATTTAAGCTTGATCCAAATAAGGAGTTAAGCGATGAATATTTAGAAATGATTTGTGAGTCTGGAACGGATGCTGTTATTGTAGGCGGAAGTGATGGAGTTACAATTGATAACGTATTACACATGCTAGTTAGCATTCGTAGATATGCAGTTCCTTGTGTATTAGAGGTTTCTGATGTAGAAGCAATTACACCAGGATTTGATTTTTATTACATCCCAAGTGTTTTAAATAGCCGAAAAGTAGAATGGGTAACAGGTGTTCATCATGAGGCATTGAAAGAATTTGGGGATATTATGGACTGGGACGAAATTTTTATGGAAGGGTATTGTGTTTTAAATCCCGAAGCGAAAGTAGCCCAGCTTACAGATGCAAAATGTGATTTAACAGAAGATGACGTTATTGCATATGCGCGTTTAGCGGACAAGTTATTACATTTACCGATATTTTATTTAGAATATAGCGGTACGTATGGAGATGTTGAACTTGTTAAAAATGTAAAAGCAGAATTGAAACAAGCCAAGTTATATTATGGCGGTGGTATTTCTAATGCAGAACAGGCGAAAGAAATGGCACAGTATGCTGATACAGTAGTCGTTGGAAATATTATTTATGATGATATAAAATCCGCATTAAAAACAGTTAAAGCAGTAAAAGGAGAGTAGGTGCAGGCGTATATGGGTATGACAGATAAGTTATTAAACGGTTTAAATCCACAGCAACAAAAAGCAGTACAAACAACGAATGGACCACTTCTACTAATGGCAGGTGCAGGTAGTGGTAAGACACGCGTGTTAACACACCGTATTGCGTATTTGCTTGGTGAAAAAGGTGTAGCACCATGGAATGTACTAGCTATTACCTTCACAAATAAAGCAGCTCGTGAAATGCGCGAGCGTATTGATAAACTTGTGGGACCAGAAGCAGAAGATATTTGGATTTCGACGTTCCACTCTATGTGTGTACGTATTTTACGACGCGATATCGATCGTATTGGTATTAATCGTAACTTTACAATCTTAGATTCAGGTGATCAGCTAACTGTAGTCAAAAAAATTATGAAAGAGCGCAATATTGATCCGAAGAAATTTGAGCCGCGCTCTATTTTAGCGGGTATTAGTAATGCGAAAAATGAACTGTTATCTGCGGATAAATATGCAAAAAAAATTACAATGGCTGATCCATATGAAAAATTAACGAGCGATGTATACACAGAGTATCAAAAACGTCTTTTGAAAAATAATTCATTAGACTTTGATGATTTAATTATGACGACGATTCAGCTATTTGAACGTGTTCCAGAAGTATTAGAGTTTTATCAGCGTAAGTTCCAATATATTCATGTTGATGAGTATCAAGATACGAACAAAGCGCAATATCTTCTTGTTAAACATTTGGCAGCACGTTTTAAAAATCTTTGCGTTGTAGGTGACTCTGACCAGTCTATTTATCGCTGGCGTGGTGCAGATATTTCTAACATTTTGTCATTTGAAAAAGACTATGAGAATGCACAGGTAATTTTGTTAGAACAAAACTATCGTTCATCACAAAATATTTTAAATGCAGCGAATGCTGTTATTGAAAAAAATACGAATCGTAAACCGAAGAAATTATGGACAGACAATCAAGTTGGAAGTAAAATCTCGTATTATCGTGCTGCAACTGAAAAGGACGAAGCATATTTTGTTGCGAAAAAAATTCGTGACGATCTTCAAATGGGGAAACGAAAATACACTGATTTTGCAGTGCTATATCGTACGAATGCTCAGTCTCGTATGGTCGAGGAGATTTTCCTTAAATCTAACATTCCGTACAAAATTGTTGGGGGAACTAAGTTCTACGACCGTAAAGAGATTAAAGATATTTTGGCATACTTACGTTTAATCGGTAATCCAGATGATGAAATTAGTTTTGCACGTATTATTAACATGCCAAAGCGTGGTATTGGTGCGACGTCTATCGATAAAATTATTAATTACGGTGTGCAAAACGGAATTTCATTAACTGCTGTATTTGATGAGATAGAGCATGTTGGAGTAAGTGCAAAAATTACAAAGGCAGTAAAAGAATTCGCAAGTTTATTACACAACTGGGTAAATATGCAAGAGTATTTATCTGTTACAGAATTAGTAGAAGAAGTTATTGAAAAAACAGGCTATCGCGATATGTTGAAAAATGAGCGTTCTTTAGAAGCGGAAGGTCGTTTAGAAAACTTAGACGAGTTCTTATCTGTTACGCAAACATTTGAATCTCAAAGTGAAGATAA
Organism: Bacillus cereus group sp. BfR-BA-01524; assembly: GCF_022662595.1. NCBI lineage: Bacteria > Bacillati > Bacillota > Bacilli > Caryophanales > Bacillaceae > Bacillus > Bacillus cereus group sp. BfR-BA-01524. Next base: position 7,934 of record NZ_JAKUDW010000134.1, read on the forward strand.
GAGCCTTGTTGCATTCTTAACAGATTTAGCACTTGTTGCTGATATTGATCGTGTAGATGAAGACCCAACTGCTGGTGAAGAAGTTATTTTAATGACGATGCACTCAGCGAAAGGATTAGAGTTCCCGGTTGTCTTTATTGTTGGTTTAGAGGAAGGGATATTCCCTCATACTCGTTCTCTAATGGAAGAGGATGAAATGCAAGAAGAACGTCGTCTTGCTTATGTAGGTATTACTCGTGCAGAAGAAGAGCTATATTTATCTAATGCGCAAATGCGTACTTTATTTGGTAGAACAAGTATGAACGCTGCGTCTCGCTTCATTACAGAAATCCCGGCAGAACTAGTGGAATCATTAAATGAAACAGCGCCGAAGCGTGAAAATTCGTTTGGTGCAAAAGGCAGAACAGCAAGTAGTAGTAAAATGACAACGACAACCGCAACACGCTCTCGTTCAGCTTTCGCGCGTCCTGCAGCTAAGACGACAGGCGGTGAGCAAATTGGCTGGGCAGTAGGCGATAAAGCTTCCCACCAAAAATGGGGAATCGGTACAGTTGTAAGTGTAAAAGGTGAAGGTGATGCAAAAGAATTAGATATTGCGTTCCCAAGCCCGATTGGTGTTAAACGTTTGTTAGCAAAATTTGCACCTGTGACGAAACAATAGAAAGGAATGAGGATATGTCAAAAGAGATAGCAAAAAAACGTATAGAAGAACTGCGTGATTTGTTAAATACATTTAATTATCAATATCACGTATTAGACAATCCTTCTGTTTCTGATGCGGAATATGACCGTGATATGCAGGAGCTTATAAAATTAGAAGCAGAGAACCAAGAGTTTATGAGTGAAGATTCTCCCTCCGTTCGCGTTGGGGGAACTATTCTTGATATATTTGAAAAAGTAACACATAAGTCACCGATGTTAAGTTTAGGAAATGCATTTAACGAAGGTGATTTACGTGATTTCGACAGAAGAGTACGTCAAGGAATTGATGATGCGAATGTAAGATATATATGTGAATTAAAAATTGACGGGCTTGCCGTTTCGCTTCATTATGAAAAAGGACGCTTCATTCAAGGGGCGACACGTGGTGATGGTGTAACGGGTGAAGATATTACTCAAAATTTAAAAACGATTAAAGCTATCCCACTTCGTTTAAATGAAGAAGTAACGTTAGAAGCACGAGGCGAAGCTTATATGCCGAAGCGTTCATTCGTTAAACTAAATGAAGAAAAAGAGCAAAATGGAGAAGATGTATTTGCGAATCCGCGTAATGCAGCAGCAGGTTCAATACGTCAACTTGATCCAAAAATTGCAGCAAAGCGTAACTTATCTATGTTTGTGTATGGTCTTGCGAATGTAGAAGAAAAAACAATTCCATCGCACAGTGAATCGCTTGATTTCTTAGGTGAACTCGGATTTAAGACAAATCCAAATCGCCGTACATGTGAAACAATCGAAGAGGTTATAGCTTATGTAGAAGAATGGCAAGAAAAACGTCCGCATCTTGATTATGAGATTGATGGAATCGTTATAAAAGTAGATGATGTTGCTCTTCAAGAAAGTCTAGGAACTACAGCGAAGAGTCCAAGATGGGCGATTGCTTATAAATTCCCAGCTGAAGAAGTTGTAACGAGATTAACAGGCATTGAATTAAGTGTTGGCCGAACAGGGGTTGTAACACCGACTGCAGAGCTAGAGCCAGTGAGAGTTGCTGGTACGATTGTTCGCCGTGCTTCTCTACATAACGAAGATTTAATTCGTGAAAAAGACATTCGAATTGGTGACTACGTTGTTGTGAAGAAGGCTGGAGATATTATTCCTGAAGTTGTGAACGTTATTTTTGATAAGCGTACTGGTGAAGAAGAAGAATACCGCATGCCAACGCATTGTCCAGCATGTGAGAGTGAACTTGTTCGTTTAGAAGAAGAAGTAGCACTTCGATGTATAAATCCGACTTGTCCGGCTCAAATTCGAGAGGGATTAATCCATTTCGTTTCAAGAAATGCGATGAATATTGATGGACTTGGAGAACGTGTCATTACACAACTTTTTGATGCAGATTATATTCGTACATTTGCTGATTTATATGCATTGACGAAAGAGCAATTATTACAGTTAGAACGTTTTGGTGAAAAATCAGCAACAAACTTAATACAAGCAATTGAAAATTCTAAAGAAAACTCGCTAGAGCGATTATTATTTGGTCTTGGAATTCGCCATGTTGGAGCGAAAGCAGCACGTACATTTGCAGAGCACTTTGAAACGATGGATGAGCTTGTAAAAGCAACAGAAGAAGAACTAAAAGCAATTAATGAAATTGGCGAAAAAATGGCTCAATCTGTTGTGACATATTTTGATAATGAAGATGTATTAGAGTTATTACAGCAGTTTAAAGAGTATGGCGTGAATATGACATACAAAGGTATAAAAATTGCAGATTTACAAAATGTTGAATCTTACTTCGCAGGAAAAACGGTTGTTTTAACAGGTAAGCTAGAAGTTATGGGACGAAGTGAAGCGAAGAAGAAGATTGAGGCATTAGGTGGAAAAGTAACAGGAAGTGTTAGTAAGAGTACGGATTTGGTTGTTGCAGGTGAAGCAGCTGGTTCGAAATTAGCACAAGCGGAGAAACATAATGTTGAGGTTTGGAATGAAGAGAGGTTCTTACAAGAGCTAAATAAGTAAGAGGTGCAAACTTACCATGAAAAAAATAGCATTAGCGATATTAAGCCTGGGCCTACTTGTAAGTGGGTGTAGTGCAGGTGCCGACAAAGATGAAAAAGTGGCTGAGAAATCGGGGAAAGCAAAGGAACAATCAGTTGTTCCAAAATACGCTATTTCGGATGAATATTATAAGACGACTATTCCATTTGATGGTGGAAATGCACGTGGTTTAGTGGTACAAGGGCTAAATAGTCGTCTTGATATAGATGAATTTGAAACAGGATTAATGCGAATTGCAAAAGAATCATTTAATACGAAAGATAATTTTTTAAAAGGCGGAAGTGCTCTAGATACTCAAGTGATACAGATGCTTGTTAAAAGAAAACGTACAGATGCTGAACAAAAGGAACTAGAAGACAAATTAAAAAAAGATGCAGTTAAATTTCCTAATATAGGATTAAACCCTGCATTAGGAACGGGATCCGAATCACTAGAAGTGAAAAATAAAAAAAATCCAATATATATTTCAAATATTTTAGAGCATGATTATTATGTGAAAAAAGGCGATAATGGTGAGGAACGTGTTGGTATGGTAGTTGGATTAGCGATGAATTCTGTTCAATATTTTAACGAAGAGCATGGTTATCCACGTGAAGCTGCAATCCCGGATGAAAAGATGTTAGCTGAAGGGAAAAAAATGGCGCAAGAAATTTTGAAAGTCATACATCAAAAACAACCTGATACAAAAAATATTCCGATAACATTTGCGATTTATCGTCAAACTCCAAAGTCTTCGCTCGTGCCAGGTAATTTTGTTTCTTATGCAAATGTAGAAAAAGGTAGTGAAACGGTTGAAGATTGGAAACAAATTAATGAGAAATATTATTTGTTCCCATCAGAGCAAGCGAAAACAGATAATAAACGTGAAGATCTTGCAAGAGTATCCAACTTTAAGGCAAAACTAAGCGATTATTTCCAAGGTGACTATACAGCTGTTATTGGTACTGGTATGTATAGAGATGATGAATTAAGAGAAATGAAGCTTGATATTCCTGTCCAGTTTAATGGAAAAGCTGAAATAATTGGTTTTACACAATATGTGGCAGGGCTTGTTATGGAATACTTCCCGAATTATATGAAAGTACAAGTAACGATTAAATCTGTAGAACGCCCAGAAGCTATTATTATACGTGAAGCAAAACAAGATGAACCACTTGTGAAAATTTTAGATTAAATATGAAGGCTGTTCCTCTATGGAACAGCTTTTTTTCTTATGTAATTTTGTTATAATTTAAAATGTTGTAAATAATAGGGGTAAGGGGTAAAGTTCATGGAAGAATTAAGTTTTCAAGTCATTATTTTATTAATTGCATTCGGTTTTTTAGCAGCTTTTATTGATTCCGTTGTTGGAGGAGGAGGGTTAATTTCGCTTCCTGCGCTTATGTTTGTTGGCTTATCGCCGGCTTCGGCAATTGCAACGAATAAATTAGCGGCAACAATGGGGACGTTTACGAGTGCGATGTATTTCATTCGATCAGGAAAAGTTGATTTTAAAATTGTAGGAAAGTTAATCCCGTTAACTATTGTTGGAGCTGTTGCAGGTGCTTTAGTAGTAAAATTTATTCCATCGGATATTTTACGCCCATTAGTACTTGTAATGTTGGTATTTATTGCTATTTATATTATTGCAAAAAAGAATTGGGGAAGTGTGTCTACCTATAAGAAGATGACGCAAAGAAAAACATTAATATTTTTCTTTGTTATTTTAATGATAGGATTTTATGATGGATTTTTTGGACCAGGGACAGGGTCATTTTTAATTTTTGCATTTTTATTAATTGGTTTGGATTTTATTCAAGCGGCAGCATCTGGAAAACTTTTGAACTTTGTTAGTAATATTGTATCTTTAATTACTTTTTTATTTTTAG
>NZ_JAKUDW010000135.1:0-12319 GCF_022662595.1 Bacillus cereus group sp. BfR-BA-01524
ATGTACATCAAGTCGCAAGAGATCTTGTTCATATAGAGAAATCAAAACCGAATCCATTACATTATGCAATTCCAAGGTTATTTCCGTTAGATACAGATATCCGCATTGTAACAACAAATTTTGATCAACATTTTACAACTGCAATTAAAGAAATAAATAGAGATATCAATGTTTATTACGCTCCAGCTTTACCGACGGGGAGAGCTTTTAAAGGTCTTGCTTATATACATGGTAATGTAGAACAGGAGAAAGAGGCTTTAATTTTAACAGACGGTGATTTTGGAAGGGCTTACTTAACGGAAGGGTGGGCGAGAAGATTTTTAGTCGATCTATTCTCAAATTACACCGTTTTATTCGTTGGATATAGTCATAATGACCCAGTAATGAAATATTTAGCAACTGGTTTACCACCAAGTACAAGGCGATTTGCTTTTGTCGCACAAGGAGAAAATACGTACCACTGGGAACATTTGGGGATAAGACCAATTGTGTATCCGAATAAAGTGAATAATCATCAATCCCTCGTAAAAGCGGTAAAACGCTGGGCGGAATTAATGGGTGATAATTATATTACGAAAAGAATGCGTATTCGGGATATTGTAACGGTTCCCCCGTCAGTAGAACAGGAACAATTATCATACATAAAGCAATCAATTAAAAAAATTGAAACAGTTCGTTACTTTGTGGAATTTGCTCATGATTATGAATGGGTCGAATGGTTAGAAGCAGAAGGTAAATTACAAAATTTGTTTATGCTTACGCCAAACTATAATGAAGTAGATGAATTACTTGCAGAATGGTTAGTGGAACAATTTCTTTTTAGTCATCAGAAAGAATTATTTCAATTAATTTATAAAAACTATTCTAAAATATCACCGTTATTATGGAGAACAATTTGTAACTACTTAAACGAAACGAAGAGTAAGATGGACCCATTGTTGTTTGCCAGGTGGACACTCCTTTTATTAGAAACTGCTGAAAAAGATAGTAGCTCTATAGAAAAGATTTCAAAGTTACTGCAAAAATGTTCTTTTCCTGAGCATAAGGAAATTGCGTTATTGTTACTAACGTTTATTTTAGACGGAAAATTGAAGTTGAAACGTGTAAGAAAATGGGGAAATGATACGCAAGAAGCAATAGAACTCGAGGAATCGAGTCGCTTACCAGTATCAACATTTTCTCATGTGGAGCAAATTTGGAACGAAAAGATGAGGCCATATATCGCCTATTATGCTGTTCCAATTATGATGATCGGATTAGAAAAATTGAGAATGTTGTCGTTAAGACAAACGGCACTGAAAAAAAGAAATACGGAAGATGTAGAAAAAGAGTTTCATCAAAATGATCTTGCATTATTAATACAAATTGTAAAAGAGTGTCTAACTTATTTATGTGAAAACAATGAGAAAAAAGCGGATTATTATATTACAGAAATGATAGAAGCGAATAGTGTACTTCAAAAGCGAATTGCAATTGATGCGATGAATAAAAATATTTTTGTTCGTGTAGATGACAAAATGAAATGGTTGTTACATGAAGGACTTCTTTTAGATTTCACTTATAAACACGAAGTTTTCCAACTTTTAAAAAGTCATTATGCAAATTGTTTGGAAAAAACAAAAGAAGAAGTCACTCGAACTGTAATAAAGCGTCTTACAGAAGAGAGAGTATTTGATGCATGTCTCGTATTAGACTTATTATTCAAGTGTGATTCAAATAGTCCATCTACGGCAAATGGGTATGAGTTAATGAAGCAAAAGCATCCTCATTTTCATTCTGAACAATACAGTGTACAAAAGAAAGAGGATACAGCGCAAAGCATTACTTGTAATGTAACAGCTGACGGATTATTGCAGCTGAAAGATTTTGAAATTATGAAGCAAGTTCGGCAATTTTCACAAGATGGTGTTTTTGAACAACGCCATTTTTTAGAGATGTTATCAAAAGCATGTAAATTGAATACAGAGTGGAGTATTTCATTCGCATATCAATTAGTAGGAGTGCAAGAAATAAGTAATGAAGTATGGTTTGTTTGTATTAGAGAATGGCGAAATAACCGAGGATTGACAAATGATCAAATCCAAAAAATTATTCCGCTATTGCAGAAATTTGTTAGAAATACTGCTTTTCATTGGTTAATTAGTAGTTTTCTATATGAAATTAGTAATCGACTAGAAGAGTTAGAAGAGAATAGTATACGTGTTGTAAAACGCTTTGCTTTTTCAGTGTTTCCTCAAGTTATGAAGAGTGATACGGATTTTAAGCTTGGAAAACAAGATTTTTACAATGAATCAATTCAGCATCCTGTTGGAAAAATGACGGCTGTATTATTAAAGTTGTTATCATATGATCATTTATACGATCGTAATGTATATGAATATTTATTTTTATTTGAAGAACAAGTAAGAGTTAATTCGGAACGAACAAACTTTATGTTTGCTCGTTTAATAGCAGATATTACATTTCTATACCATATTGAAAAACAATGGTGCCGGAAATATTTGTTACCATACTTAGATTTAAAAAAACAAAATGAAATTACGGAATATGCATGGGCGGGCTTATGTTACACTCAAATAAATTTACCTTTATTTACAGAAATGAAGCGTTTTATTAAGTATGCGATAGAACATTTGGAAGTATTACATCCGCATACGAGGGAAGCTTTCTTGAAGTGGCTTAGCTTTGTATTTATTAAATGTGTACTATATTGGGAGCAAAAAACAGATTGGTTATACCCTTTACTCGTATTAGAAAATGAAGAAAATAAAATTAAATTTATGCAGTTTTTATGCTATTACGTCAAAACATTAAGTGTAAAAGAACAACAAAAATTTTGGACAGCTTGGCTCAGTGTATTTTTGCGAGAACGACCAAAAATGGGTGAGATAACAGTGAGAGAATATGTAATGCTTTTACGTATTATTTTATACATGGATGAAATATTAGAAAAAGGATTATGTATTATGTCTCGTGCATTTTCAAGTGTAAATGGTAAATGTACAGGTGAGGAAATGAAGCAGTTATTGATTGAAATGCTTCATAAGAAAGAAAGTATGAAAGCGCATAAAGAAATGTTTGCAAATGTGTTTTTTATTTTACTACAAACATGTCAAGAAGCCGTTTTATTTGAAAAAGAAATCATAAAAATAAAAGAATTATTAGTTCAGTATGGAGTAGAGGAATATGTTTTACATTTACTAGAAAATGAAATAATTCGCATAGGAATTGTAATGGGTGATTTACAAGAAGAATTATAGGACGAAAGTGGAATTTTAAAAAATATATAAAAAGTTGTTGACAGTGTTTTGAAAAGCGTTCTATAATACGAATCATACTTATTCAATTTCAAAAACATTTGAATAAACAAAGTGCAATGAAGAGATCACAGTAGTGGTTAGTCTTACTGTAACAGAGAGCTGGTGGTTGGTGTGAACCAGTACAGGGATAATCATGAATTACAGTCTTGGAGCATCTTTTTCGTAATAAAGATAGTTTGTCTTTATGAGGAAAAAGCGGTCAATTGATCGTTAACAGTGAAGAGAGGTAGACAGAAAGTTAGTCTACAACTAGGGTGGTACCGCGATAAATATCGTCCCTACTGATTTATTCAGTAGGGACTTTTTGTATTTTAGTGGTCCAACTTGAAAATAAAATAGTCATGCATTGAAAGGAAAAGCAGTAGTTGTTGTTTCCCTGTAACAGAGAGCTGGTGGTTGGTGCGAACCAGTACAAAAACAAGAGCGAATTACAGTCCTGGAGCATCTTTTTCGTAGTAAAGATAGTATTGTCTTTATGAAGGGAAAGACGGTCAGATGATCGTTAACAATGAAGAGAGGTAGACGAAAGAAGTCTACAACTAGGGTGGTACCGCGATAAATATCGTCCCTACTGATTGGATCAGTAGGGCTTTTTTGTACAAAAAAGTGGCTTTTTAACTAGTAGTTCATGTCTTTGTACGAATTATTAGTTTAAAATAAGAAGAGGTATCGATTCCACTATAAATTTGTATAATTAACCAGTTCAGAAAATAGAGAATCTTTTATTCTCTTACTATACTTTTAAAACATTAGAGGAGGATTTCCAAATGGCAAATCATGAATTAGATCAATTACGTAAACAGGTAGATGAAATTAACTTACAACTATTACACCTTTTAAACAAACGTGGTGAAATCGTTCAAAAAATTGGAGAACAAAAGCAAGTACAAGGTACGAAACGCTTTGATCCAGTACGTGAGCGTGAAGTACTTGATATGATCGCAGAGCATAACGAAGGACCATTCGAAACATCAACAGTTCAACATATTTTCAAAACGATTTTCAAAGCAAGCTTAGAGTTACAAGAAGATGATAACCGTAAAGCGTTACTAGTATCACGTAAAAAGAAACAAGAAAATACAATCGTTGATGTAAAAGGTGAATTGATTGGAAACGGAACACAAACGTTCATCATGGGACCTTGTGCAGTAGAAAGCTTAGAGCAAGTTCGTCAAGTAGGGCAAGCGATGAAAGACCAAGGCTTAAAATTAATGCGCGGTGGTGCATTCAAACCGAGAACATCTCCATACGATTTCCAAGGTTTAGGAGTAGAAGGACTACAAATTTTACGCCAAGTAGCAGACGAGTTCGACTTAGCAATTATTAGTGAAATTTTAAATCCGAACGATGTTGAAATGGCATTAGACTACGTTGATGTAATTCAAGTTGGCGCACGTAACATGCAAAACTTCGATTTATTACGAGCTGTAGGTAAAGTTAACAAACCAGTATTATTAAAACGTGGATTAGCAGCAACAATTGATGAGTTCATTAATGCAGCGGAATACATCATTGCGCAAGGTAACGATCAAATTATTCTTTGTGAGCGTGGTATCCGCACATACGAAAGAGCAACACGTAACACATTAGACATTTCTGCAGTACCAATTTTAAAGAAAGAAACACATTTACCAGTTATCGTTGATGTAACACATTCAACTGGACGCAGAGATTTATTATTACCAACAGCGAAAGCGGCACTTGCAATTGGCGCAGATGCAGTAATGGCTGAAGTTCATCCAGATCCAGCGGTTGCATTGTCAGATTCTGCACAACAAATGGACATTCCAGAATTCCATAGATTCATGGATGAGTTAAAAGGTTTCAAAAATAAATTATCTTAATTCCATATCATATATGCGTTGAAGAGGAAACAGTAGTGCTTATCTCACTGTTAAAGAGAGCTGATGGCTGGTGTAAATCAGTACAAAGGTAAGCATGAATTACAGCCTTGGAGCATCTTTCCCGACAACTTATGGAGGGGAAGACGGTCAAACGATCGTTAAAGAAGAAGAGAGGTAGACGACAGTTGTCTACAACTAGGGTGGTACCGCGATAAACATCGTCCCTACTGAGCGCTCAGTAGGGACTTTTTTGTACAAAAAAATAGTAAAGGGGCAAGAGAAATGAGATACATTACAGCTGGAGAATCACATGGACCGCAGTTAACAGTTATTTTAGAAGGTGTACCAGCAGGTTTGACACTTACGGCGGAACATATTAATAAAGAATTATTAAGAAGACAAAAAGGTCATGGACGCGGAAGACGCATGCAAATTGAAACAGATACAGTTGAAATTGTAAGTGGTGTTCGTCACGGGATGACACTCGGATCACCGATTACGTTAATTGTAAAAAACGATGATTTCAAACATTGGACGAAAGTAATGGGTGCAGAGCCAATTTCGGAAAAAGAAAGTAAAGACATGAAACGTACAATTACAAAACCACGTCCAGGACATGCGGATTTAAATGGAGCAATTAAATATGGCCATCGTGATATAAGAAACGTATTAGAGCGCTCATCTGCAAGAGAAACGACAGTTCGTGTAGCTGCTGGTGCAGTTGCAAAACAAATTTTAAGCGAATTAGGCGTAAAAATTGCAGGACATGTTCTTGAAATTGGTGGAGTAAAAGCAAAACATATTTCAAACTTACTGATTGAAGAAATTCAAACGATAACTGAAAACTCACCAGTTCGATGTTTAGATAAAGAAGTAGAGCAAGAAATGATGGATGCGATTGACAACGCAAAAAGTAGCGGAGATTCAATCGGTGGTATTGTGGAAGTCATTGCAGAAGGTATGCCAATTGGCGTTGGTAGTTACGTTCATTACGATCGTAAATTAGATGCAAAACTTGCTGGTGCAATTATGAGTATAAATGCATTTAAAGGTGCTGAAATTGGCGTAGGTTTTGAAGCGGCAAGACAACCAGGAAGTAAAGTGCATGATGAAATTCTGTGGGATGAAGAAAAAGGATACACGAGAAAAACGAATAATGCCGGCGGTTTAGAAGGTGGTATGACAACAGGTATGCCAATTGTCGTAAGAGGCGTTATGAAGCCAATTCCTACATTATACAAACCGTTAGCAAGCGTTGATATTGATACGAAGGAAGCATTCCAAGCGAGTATTGAAAGATCTGATAGTTGCGCAGTACCAGCAGCGGGTGTAGTAGCTGAATCTGTTGTAGCATGGGAACTTGCAGATGCACTAGTCGAACAATTCGGAAAAGATCGTATGGATTTATTAAAACAAAACATTATGCAACATAATAACTACGCAAAAGAATTTTAATAAAAAGGTGGGTTTAACGTGCAAGTAAAAGAGCAACTATCATCATTACAACCATATAAACCAGGTAAATCACCAGAACAAATGAAAGAAGTATACGGAGATCATTCGTTTGTGAAATTAGCATCGAATGAAAATCCATTCGGTTGTTCACCGAGAGTTTTAGATGAGTTGCAAAAATCTTGGTTGGAACATGCTTTATATCCTGACGGAGGTGCTACAACGCTCCGTCAAACAATCGTGGATAAGTTGCATGTGCAATTAGAACAAGTACTTTGTGGTAGTGGTTTAGATGAAGTCATTCAAATGATAAGCCGTGCAGTACTTAAAGCAGGAGATAATATCGTAACGGCTGGTGCAACATTCCCGCAGTACCGTCATCATGCAATTATTGAAGGCTGTGAAGTGAAAGAAATTCCTTTAAATAACGGTGTATACGATTTAGACGAAATTTCGTCAGTGGTAAATAATAATACGAAAATCGTATGGATTTGTAATCCGAACAACCCGACGGGCACATATGTGAATGAGCAAAAATTGACTCAATTTATTGAAGGCATTAGTGAAAATACGTTAATTGTCATTGATGAAGCGTACTATGAATACGTAACAGCAAAAGATTTCCCTGAGACATTACCGCTTTTAGAAAAACATAAAAACATTCTTGTACTTAGAACGTTTTCTAAAGCATACGGATTAGCTTCTTTCCGCGTTGGATATGCGATCGGACAGGAAGAGCTAATTGAGAAATTAAATGTCGTACGTTTACCATTTAACGTATCTTCATTAGCGCAAAAAGCAGCTACGATTGCTTTTGGTGATGACGAGTTTATTGAAGAAATAGTTCGCGTGAATACAGAAGGATTACAGCAATACGAGAGTTTCTGTAAGGAAAACGAAATACCATTTTATTCGTCACAAACTAATTTCATCTTCTTACCGGTAGATAATGCTGGAGAGATTTATGAAGCTTGTGCACATGCAGGGTTTATTATTCGTCCATTCCCAAATGGTGTCCGTATTACAGTTGGAACAAGGGAGCAAAATGAAGGAGTGATTTCAGTGTTAAAACAGCACTTTGAAAATAAAAAAAGTAAGTCTCGAGATGAGGAAAATGCGTAAAAAGGTAGTATTAATTGGAACAGGTTTAATAGGAGGTTCTCTCGCCTTAGCAATTAAGAAAGAGCACGATGTAACGATAACAGGTTACGATATATTTCAAGAGCAAGTAGAGCGTGCAAAAGAATTACACGTAGTAGATGAAGTAGCAGTTGATTTACAACATGCATGTGAAGAGGCACATTTAATTATTTTTGCTTCTCCAGTTGAAGAAACGAAGAAGCTATTACACAAACTTGCGTCATTCCGTTTACGAGAAGATGTTATAGTGACTGATGTTGGTAGTACAAAAGGGTCTATTATGAGTGAAGCGGAAGCTTTATTTTCAAAGGAAGTTTCTTTCATTGGGGGACATCCGATGGCGGGTTCTCATAAAACGGGAGTTGAAAGCGCAAAGGCGCATTTATTTGAAAATGCATTTTACATTTTAACACCGATGAATCATGTACTAAATGAACAAGTGGAAGACCTTAAAGTATGGTTAAAAGGAACAGGATCTCATTTTCTTGTTTTAAATACAGAAGAACATGATTATGTAACAGGGATTGTTAGTCATTTCCCGCATCTTATCGCAGCAGGTTTAGTAAAGCAAGTTGAGAAACATGCAGGAGATAATCCGCTCATTCATCAACTAGCTGCTGGAGGTTTCAAAGACATTACACGTATCGCATCTAGTAGTCCGAAAATGTGGAGTGATATTGTAAAGCAAAATCGAGAGCATTTAATGGTATTATTAAAAGAGTGGATCTCTGAAATGGAAGGTTTATATAAGACAGTTTCTACCGGAGATGCAGGCGAGATTCAAAACTATTTTGCAGATGCGAAAGAATACCGTGATTCTTTACCAGTAAGAAAGAGTGGTGCGATTCCTGCCTATCACGACTTATACGTTGATGTATTAGATAAGGTGGGGGCATTGGCTCATATTACGAGTATTTTAGCGCGCGAGGAAATTAGTATTACGAACTTGCAAATATTAGAAGCGCGTGAAGGACTGCTTGGGGTATTACGTATTAGTTTCCAAAGGGAAGAAGATCGTATGAAAGCAAAGCTAGCGCTTGGAGAAGAAGAATACCAAACTTATGAAACAATTTAAATGAGAAGGTGAAAAACGTGAAAGAAAGAACAATACAACCTGTTAATAACGGATTGAATGGCAATATTACAATCCCAGGTGATAAATCCATTTCACACCGTGCTGTTATGTTCGGTTCGATTGCAGAAGGGAAAACAACAATTAAAGGTTTCTTGCCCGGTGCAGACTGTTTAAGTACGATTTCATGTTTTAAAGAAATGGGAGTAGAAATTACGCAAAACGGTGATGAAGTCACTGTAGTTGGTAAAGGGTTAGAAGGATTACAAGAACCGAAAGCTGTATTAGATGTTGGTAATTCTGGTACAACAATACGTTTAATGTCAGGAATTTTGGCAAATACACCATTTTTCTCTTGCGTACAAGGTGATTCATCTATCGCGAAAAGACCGATGAAACGTGTAACAAATCCATTAAAACAAATGGGTGCAATCATTGATGGCCGCGAAGAAGGAACGTTTACACCGTTAACAATACGTGGTGGAGATTTACAAGCAATTGAATACACTTCACCTGTAGCAAGTGCACAAGTAAAGTCAGCTATTTTACTTGCAGGCCTTCGCGCAGAAGGTGTAACAGCTGTTACAGAACCACATATTTCACGCGACCATACGGAAAGAATGCTTGAAGCATTTGGAGTTAAAGTAACTCGCGAAGGAAAAACAGTGAAACTTGCAGGTGGGCAAAAGTTAACAGCAACAGACGTTCAAGTACCAGGTGACGTATCATCAGCAGCATTTTTCTTAGTGGCAGGCGCAATCATTCCAAATAGTAAACTAGTATTACAAAATGTAGGGATGAACCCAACTCGTACAGGTATTATTGATATTTTAGAGAAAATGGGTGCTACGTTCACTGTAGATCTAATTAACGAAGGGGCATCAGAACCAGCTGCAAACATTACGATTGAAACATCTTCATTAAAAGGAATTGAAATTGGCGGAGATATTATCCCAAGATTAATTGATGAAATTCCTGTTATCGCCTTAGCGGCAACGCAAGCAGAAGGAATTACAGTAATTAAAGATGCGCACGAATTAAAAGTAAAAGAAACGAACCGTATCGATACAGTTGTTGCGGAGTTAACGAAACTAGGAGCTCGCATAGAAGCAACTGATGACGGCATGATTATTTACGGGAAATCAGCTCTAAAAGGCAATACAGTAAATAGTTATGGTGATCATCGCATCGGAATGATGCTTGCGATTGCTGGCTGCCTGGCAGAAGGAAAAACAATTATTGAAGATGCAGAAGCCGTAGGTGTATCATATCCTACATTCTTTGATGAACTTCAAAAGTTAGCTAAATAATAAGGATGGAAAGCAGATACGTGATGTATCTGCTTTTTTTGTTAAAACGTCTTTGTAATTTCACTTACCGAACTACAAAAGTAAGAATTATGATACAATTCAAACAGGGAATGGAGGAGAATTATATGAATGTCATACAATTAAAAGAAGATAAGTTCAGAGAAGCATTACGTTTATCAGAATACGCTTTTCAATATAAAGTAGATGAGGAACGATTACAGCAGCAACTTACAAAGATGAAGGAAAGTCATGAAATATACGGCATTATGGAAGGGGAAGACTTAGCAGCAAAACTACATCTTATTCCGTTTCATATTTACATAGGTAAAGAAAAATTTAAAATGGGTGGCGTTGCAGGAGTAGCGACGTATCCAGAGTACAGAAGAAGTGGGTATGTAAAAGAGCTACTTCAATATTCACTTCAAACGATGAAAAAAGATGGCTATACAGTCTCTATGTTACATCCATTTGCGGTTTCATTTTACCGTAAATACGGTTGGGAACTTTGTGCGAATCTACTCATATGTCATATGAATAAGAGTGATTTAGTGATGAAAAAACAAGTAAATGGAACTGTGAAACGTTTCAATAAAGAAAATCATCCAGAAGAGGTCGAAAAGCTCTATGAAGTATTTGCAGAACGTTTTTCAGGTATGTTAGTTCGAGAGAAGAACTGGTGGTTACAAGCAGTTTATGATGATTTAACATTAGCGATTTACTATGATGAAGATAAAACGGCAGCAGGTTACATGTTATACAAAATAGAAAACTATAAAATGACAGTAGAAGAATTTGTACCACTGCATAATGAAGCACGAAATGGTCTGTGGAACTTTATTTGCCAGCATGATTCTATGATTAAAGAACTTGAAATGACAGTAAGTGAAACCGAACCGTTGCTATATTCATTGCAAGAGCCACGCGTGAAGACAGAAATAAAACCATATTTTATGGGAAGAATTGTAGATGTAGAGCAGTTCTTAAAACAATATGAGTTGAGCTGGAACAATGTACAGCAAGAAGTGATTCTACACATTACAGACGCATTTGCTCCGTGGAATAACGTAGCAGTGAGACTTGCAAATCATGAAATAACAATTGTAGAAGAAACAACGGAAAAAGGAATTAAACTGGATATAACTGCACTATCAGCAATAATGCTTGGATATAAACGTCCATTAGAACTAAATGAACTTGAATTAATTAGTGGAAGTGACGAGGCAATACGGTCATTTGAGAATTTAGTACCAGTGCGTAAGCCATTTATTTATGATTTCTTTTAATTTGCATGTATGAAGGTGGGCTATCCTAAGTGAAATTTCGGGATAGCTTCCTCTTATATTGTGAATTTTTGTCGGTAAGTCGATATATCATGAGAATCGCTGATATAATTAGAGTAGCGCCGATATATCAAGAAAATCGCTGGTATAATTTTAAGTAGCGCCAATATATCCAGAAAGTCGCTCATATAATTTCATTCACAAATAGAGGATAAAACAGCACAGTTATACTTTGTCACGCACTTGACTTTTAACTCATGTAATTTATAATTAAAAACGGAATGAATTTTCATTCCTGGAAATTGAGGTGGAAAAATGGCTAAAAACAAACAAGAGGATATTTTTGACGCTGCAATACAACTTTTTGCAGAACGAGGTTATGATGGTACAACAATTCCGATGATTGCCGAAAAAGCAAAAGTAGGCGCAGGTACGATCTATCGTTATTTTGAAAATAAAGAAGCGCTTGTTAATTCTTTATTTACGAAAAGTGTTTTACAACTATCGGAATTAATAAAAAATGATTTCCCGGTCGATGCAAATATTCGTGAACAGTTTAGCCATACATACAACCGTTTATTTGAATTTGCGAGACAAAATGCAGATGCTTTTCTTTTTACAAATTCTCACTGTGATAGTTATTTTCTAGATGAACATAGCAATGAAATATTCGAGGACTTCATGGGTTTCTTCATGAACTT
Source organism: Bacillus cereus group sp. BfR-BA-01524 (assembly GCF_022662595.1). Lineage (NCBI taxonomy): Bacteria > Bacillati > Bacillota > Bacilli > Caryophanales > Bacillaceae > Bacillus > Bacillus cereus group sp. BfR-BA-01524. The sequence continues at coordinate 12,120 of NZ_JAKUDW010000135.1, forward strand.
GATTGAAGATGGAATCGAAAAAGGTTTGCTTCGTCCATTACCACCAATTGCTTTAATTATTATTGTATATCAACCAATTGAAAAATTAATTAAAGTAATGGAAACAGGGCAGTTAGAATATACAGATGAATTAGTAAAGGAATTGGAAGAAAGTTGTTGGAATGCTATTAGAATCATTTGATTCTATAGCCTTATAAGGA